>JABIQF010000104.1 GCA_018668095.1 Cellvibrionales bacterium | reverse complement strand
CCGAAGGCGGGACTTGAACCCGCACGAGCATAGCTCACTACCCCCTCAAGGTAGCGTGTCTACCAATTCCACCACTTCGGCTTTAAATCTACTTACACACAATATAAAACATGAGGTATCACAGCCATATATAAAAACAATATGGCTAAGCGATTGTTTTTTCTAATTATTCAGGAATGCTATTAATAATATCGCTGTCCGCTGGCGCAATAATGTCAAAATCAGGTAAGTCATCAAAAGACTCTTGAATTTGAGCAGCCGCATCAACCGCAGGCTCACTATCAACTTGCTCAGAAGCCTCTAAGCCAGACATTAAATCATTCACAGGAAGCGCCGCATTTTGCTTAGCGATAACAGCCAAACCAAAACTGGTTGCAAAGAAAACAGCCGCTAAAATAGCCGTTGCCTGCGTTAACGCATTACCGCCACCGCTGGCACCAAATAATGTTTGCGAGCTGCCGCCACCAAATGAAGCGCCTGCATCAGCACCTTTACCTTGCTGAAGAAGAATAAGCCCTACAATTGCTAATGCAACCAGGACATGAAATACCACTATAATTTGTTCAATCACGCTAATTCTGCCTTTCTAATTTGAGTTGTTCTTTAATACTAACTTTTATCTATTATTCGTTTATACGCTCGCTAAAGCGACAAACTGCTCTGGATCGAGTGAAGCACCACCAATCAAAGCGCCATCAATATCGGCCATTGCCATTAATGCTGTCGCATTTTCCGGCGTGACACTGCCACCATAAATAATTCTTAGGCTATCCGCATCCATAAAACGAGCCATTACTGACCGTATAAACGCATGCATGCTCTGTGCCTGCTCTGGTGTCGCTGATTTACCCGTGCCTACTGCCCAAATGGGCTCATAAGCAATGGCCATTGGCCGCTCGGCTAAACCATGCTCTGCAACAGCAGTGGCAATGGGCAGTAATTGCGCTTCGATAAAGCTTTCAGCGCTGCCCGCCTCTCGCTGCTCAATAGGCTCACCCACACAAACAATGGGTAAAACATTTGCAGCAAATAAATTTTGCATTTTCTGTACTACTTGCTGGTCAGTCTCAGCAAAGCGATGTCTGCGCTCAGAATGACCTGCAATACCAAAACCTGCACCCGATTCAGCCAACATGCTAGCGGCGATTTCACCGGTATAAGCACCCTGACTCTCTGTTGAGACATCTTGCGCGCCCAACTGAAGTATTGATGAAGTCGATTGAATAAGCGCATCGAAACGCGACAAATACACCGCCGTTGGGCAAATAACGACATCGGCTTGCTGCTTTATTGCTTCAAGCGACGCCGCAGGCAGCGAGGCAAAGGCATCAACAAACTGCTCGCATAATGCCCAATTACCATTCAACTTCCAGTTTCCAGCTATTAAGCGTTTACGCATAAAATCCTACCGAAAAAACGGGCCGCAATAGTACCCAAGCACTCAGCAACATACAAGCCGTGGCGACCGCATCAACGGTAACAATGACTAACTTACTGCTGCTTTAACCTTTGCTGCCAATTGCTCGGCAAACATTTGCACTTGAGCTGCATCTTGCCCTTCAACCATAACTCGAATCAGTGGTTCGGTACCCGATGGGCGTAATAACACACGCCCATTGGCACCCATCACCTCTTCAACCTCTTTAACCGCCGCTGTAATCACAGGATCATTATCCAAATCAACCGTTCTTTCTCGTCGAACGTTAATCATGACTTGAGGACAAATCTCTAAACCAGACAATAATTCTTTAAGCGACATACCACTATCAATGACCGCAAAAAACACTTTCAGTGCCGCAACGATGCCATCACCGGTTGATGCGACATCGGCACAAATAACATGGCCTGATGATTCACCACCTAAACTCCAGCCTTCATCTTTCATCATTTCACTGACATAGCGATCGCCAACTTTGGCGCGACCGAAAGGAATGCCCTTAGCCTGCATGGCCAACTCTAACCCAAGGTTCGACATGAGCGTACCAGCAACGCCATTACAGCTGCCTTGTGTGCGTAGCTGATCCATAGCAATCACATAAAGAATGGCATCACCATCAACAGTTGTGCCGTCGCTATCGACAAAGAGTAAGCGATCACCATCACCGTCAAAGGCTACACCAATATCAGCGCCATACTCTACAACAGCGGCAGAAATAGCCGCAGGCGAAGTTGAACCAAAACCATTATTAATATTTAAGCCATCGGGCTTGGCGCCAATTTCAATAACATCAGCACCTAGTTCACGCAGCACTAAGGGCGCGACGTAATAGGTTGCACCATGAGCACAATCAACAACCACTTTTTTACCGGCTAAATCAAAACCCGTTGGCACAGTACTTTTGCAATATTCAATGTAGCGACCACCGGCATCTTCTATACGTGTCACCTTGCCTAACTCAGCAGAATCGACAGTCACCATGGGCTTATCTAACTCTGCTTCTATGGCGTACTCAATATCGTCTGGGAGCTTAGTGCCCTCAGCCGAAAAGAATTTGATGCCATTGTCATAAAAAGGATTGTGCGATGCACTTATCACAATACCTGCCGTGCAATGAAAGGTCCGCGTTAAATAGGCAATAGCTGGGGTTGGCATAGGACCAATTAAGGCAACATTAACGCCGGCAGCTACAAGGCCAGCCTCTAATGCAGACTCAAACATATAACCGGATATGCGCGTATCTTTACCAATAATAATACGCGGCACCGTTGTTTTACCTTCGGCTAGCCGACTAAAAACACGCCCTACAGCCCAACCTAACTTTAAAATAAACTCAGGATTAATTGCGCCAGAACCTACTTTTCCGCGAATGCCATCGGTACCAAAATATTGCTTAGTCATTTTTTAATTCTTTTTTGTTGTGTTAATTGAAAATTATACTGCTCCATTTAAAAAGCAATCCCTATTATTTTTCTGGTGCGCTTACCGCATAAGCGACGGCTACTGCGTCACTAGTAGGTCCAACATCATGAGTGCGAACTATATTCGCACCCTGCCTAACGGCAATAGCCGCTAACGCTAAGCCGCCATAAAGCCGCTCACTGGTGTCGTTATTGAGTATGGCACCAATCATCGACTTACGTGACATCCCTACAAGTATAGGCAAATCCAGTACTTTTAATTGCGCTAAAGCCTCTAATAACTGTAGGTTATGATCTAAGGTTTTACCAAACCCAAAACCAGGATCTATGATGATTTTATTCCGCTCGATACCCGCCGCAAGACAAGCCTCTACTCTCGCTAATAAAAATGCCTGCACTTCCTCGACTACTGAATCGTAATGTGGCTGCTGCTGCATTGTTTTAGGCTCACCGCACATATGCATTAAACATACTGGTAAGCCTGTTTTAGCAGCTACTTGTAATGCATCTTTACGCTGAAACGCTCGCACATCATTGAGTAATGAGGCGCCCGCTTGCGCAGCCGCTTCCATCACTTGCGGACAACTACTATCAAGAGAAATAACACAATCGAGATTCGCTGCAATTTTTTCTATAACGGGAATAACACGATCTAACTCTTGCTGCGTTGATACTGACGAAGCACCTGGGCGAGTCGACTCACCGCCCACATCAATAATAGCTGCACCTTGAGAGATCATTTGCTCTGCATGATCTAATGCTAAATCAAGCTGAGTGAATTGACCACCATCAGAAAAAGAATCTGGCGTAACATTAAGCACACCCATCACTAATGGTTGCTCACCGATAAGTGCAGCTGCATTAAAAGGTTTAGTCACAGACAAAAGTTTAGCACCTGTTTATTTTATTTCTAAAACGTCATTTCTCAAATTTATTACTCAACATATTTTATTGAGTAAATGATATATTCAAAAAATTAAACAAAAAAAACGGCGACATTAATAGGTCGCCGTTTTTTATTCACCAAGCGAACTTAATGCTCGCTAGCTGCACCACCAATAGAAGAATCTGAGTCTGAAGATTTCTTGCTGCTCTCACCAGTTCCAGATTGATCTTGATCATCGTCGTTCCAGCTCGCAGGTCGTCTAGCAGTATTGCCCGACATAATATCTTCAATTTGATCGGCATCAATAGTTTCATAATCCATTAACGCTTGAGCCATTTTTTCAAGCTTTTCACGATTCTCGTCTAGCAACTGACTCGCTTTCGCATAACTGCTATCAATAATGCTTCTCACTTCTACATCAATGGCGTTTAATGTTTGCGATGAAATATGACTGCCTGCACTGCTGGCAGACTTACCTAAAAATACTTCTTCTTGTCCTTCGTCATACATCAAAGGTCCTAGCTTTTCAGACAAGCCCCATTTAGTCACCATATTGCGCGCCAACTCTGTAGCACGCTGAATATCATTAGAAGCGCCCGTTGTTACGCCATCAACACCGTTAATCATTTCTTCGGCAACACGACCACCAAACAATGAGCAAATTTGGCTCATGATATGCCGCTTGCTGTGACTATAACGATCTTCTTCAGGGAGAAACATAGTGACGCCTAAAGCGCGACCACGAGGGATAATGCTGACCTTATAAACAGGATCATGCTCAGGCATTAAGTTACCCACAATCGCATGACCCGCTTCGTGATAAGCAGTATTTAATTTTTCTTTTTCAGACATCACCATCGATTTGCGCTCAGCACCCATCATGATTTTATCTTTGGCTAATTCAAACTGTTCCATCGCCACTAAGCGCTCGCTAGCACGTGCAGCAAATAAAGCGGCTTCGTTAACTAGGTTAGCTAAATCGGCACCAGAAAAGCCGGGTGTGCCACGCGCAATAACCGATGCATTCACATCATCAGCAATAGGCACTTTGCGCATATGCACTTTTAATATTTGTTCACGACCACGTAAATCAGGCAAGCCAACAACCACTTGACGGTCAAAACGACCAGGGCGAAGTAAGGCAGGGTCTAACACATCAGGTCGGTTAGTCGCGGCAATAACAATGACACCGTCATTACCCTCAAAACCATCCATTTCAACGAGTAATTGGTTAAGCGTTTGTTCACGCTCATCATGACCGCCACCTAAGCCGGCACCACGATGACGACCGACAGCATCGATCTCATCAATAAAAATAATACACGGTGATTGTTTTTTCGCTTGCTCAAACATATCACGTACACGTGACGCACCAACACCTACAAACATCTCGACGAAATCAGAACCAGAAATAGCAAAGAAAGGCACCTTCGCTTCACCGGCAATCGCTTTTGCGAGTAATGTTTTACCTGTACCAGGTTGACCAACCATCAGAACACCACGAGGGATTCGGCCACCGAGTTTTTGAAATTTGCTTGGATCACGAAGAAAATCAACCAGCTCTTTGACTTCTTCTTTAGCTTCGTCACAACCGGCGACATCGGCGAAAGTTGTTTTAATTTGATCTTCGCCCAGTAAACGCGCTTTGCTTTTACCAAAAGCCATTGGGCCACCACGACCACCACCGCCACCTTGCATCTGGCGCATGAAAAACATGAACACGGCAATAATAATTAAGATAGGGAAGCCGGCAATTAACAATTGACGGAATAAGCTTTGCTGCTCTGGCTCACGACCAATCACTTCAACACTGTGTTCAAGTAAATCGTCAATTAATTTAGGGTCTTCCATATAAGGGCGGATGGTCTTAAATTCACTGCCATCAACGCGCTCACCATAAATCGTAAAACCCTCAGTTTCGATGCGGCGAATCTGGTTAGATTGCACCTCATTGATAAATTGCGAGTAATCAAGATTTTTGGTTTCTTGTGGGGCATTGACGTTTTGAAATACCGTCAATAGAACAATTGCAATTACGACCCACAATAATAAATTTTTTACCATGTCATTCATGGATTTCCCTCTTTGCGATCTAGCCACTGCCGATCATATTGTTATTCAATTAAGTATTGATTGATGCGGTATAACACGCTCATCAATGACTTAATTGCTTGCTTAAAGCGTACTACATAAGCGTGAATGCGGCCAATGTGACGCGAAAAAAAACTAACGATTTATTATCAAATACTGCTTCTGAATGATAATTATCAATTATAACTATTTATACGACTTAGCCACTAAATAGACTTCTCGCGATCGAGATCGCGACGAAGCGGGCTTACGAGTAACGGTCTGGGCAAAAGCCGGACGCATTTCACGCAGCAGTTCATCAAAACCTTCGCCCTGAAAGACCTTAAAAATGATGGATCCGCCCGGTTTGAGTACTTGTTTAGCCATATCGAGCGCTAATTCAGCCAAATACATTGAACGAGGCTGATCAACCGCCTGCATACCTGACATGTTGGGGGCCATATCGGAAATTACAAGGTCAGCTTTGTTGTCGCCAACCAAATCCATCAACTCATTAAATACGGCTTCTTCGGTAAAATCGCCTTCGACAAACTCAACCCCAGCAAGGCTGTCCATTGGCAAAATATCGGAGGCAATGACACGGCCTCGATCACCCACCAATTCCATCGCAAACTGCGACCAACCACCCGGTGCTGCACCAAGATCGACCACCACCATGCCAGGCTTAATTAAACGGTCTTTCTCTTGAATTTCCATCAACTTAAAGGCGGCACGCGAGCGTAAACCGAGGCGCTTAGCCTCTTTGACGTAATGATCATCAAAATGCTCACGCAACCATGCGCCGCTACTTTTTGACCTGCTTTTACCCATTTTTATCAACCATTGGACATAAATTTATTATAGAAGCTGCCAAAAACTACGCAGTAATAACGTAGTAATGACATAGTAATGACATAGAAACGACGAATATTAGCTAAATACCCAATTCTGACAGCTAAGACGCTTTTGGGGAATCACCCATTTCACTGTAGAATACCGCCTCGCAGCGCCACACGAAAGCCATACTGACAGCCATACTTAATTGGCCGTGCATGCTAAACCACTACAATCATAGAAGCCATGTTATGTCGTTAACCAATGAAAGAAAAAAATATTTAAGACAATTAGGCCACAGCCTTAAGCCTGTTGTCACTGTCGCCTCAAAGGGTGTATCTGAAACGGTTCTGCAAGAATTGAATCGCGCCTTAGAAGACCACGAGTTGATTAAAGTGAAATTAAGTGTTGATGATAAAGCGGCGGCAATTAAAACCGTATGCGATAGCGCTAATGCTGAACTTGTTCAATCGATAGGTCATGTTTTATTGATTTTTAGAGCGGCTAAAAAGCCTAACCCTAAATTATCGAATCTTTTAAAAAATCAGGCGTAAGTTCAGCCTCTCAAGAGCAAGCCGCTGTTTTGTAAAATTTAAAAGTAATAAAACAACGGGTCAAAAATTAGACGGGAGCGCTAAGCGCTCCCTGCCAGCTTAAACCTGTTATCCCTAACAGTTACCAATCCTTGGTATTAGCAATGTTCCCTTTCGCCGTCTATCTGACTAATATTGCATTCATCCTTGAACGCGGAACTGATCATACATTGATCAACTTGCTAAGCAAGCGTCTGCTTAGATCATTTTTTTCATAAGAAAAAAAATCTTATTCACATACGTTCGACCAATATAAAACTCAGCCATAAAAAAAGCCCTGCATGAGCAGGGCTTTTTTCGGCTTTTCAAAATTAACCGCAGATAAAGCGTCCATCCGCGAATAGTTTACAAGCATAGCCGCCATCAGGTGAAGGATCTACGTCATTAGAGATACCATCGCCATCATTGTCATTGGCAGCAGGACCTTCTCCGCAAGCAAAGCGTCCATCTGAAAATAACCGACAAGCATAACCACCATTTGGAGAGGGATCTAAGTCAT
>JABIQF010000086.1 GCA_018668095.1 Cellvibrionales bacterium | reverse complement strand
CGAATAGGTTATCTCGAGATCAAACTTCGCCAGTTTGCGGCATTTTTGGTTACTTTTTTTGCTGTAGCAAAAAGTGACTGGCATGTCGGGCCACCCCCGACGGTCTTAATGAAAAAATTAAACATACCAAGTAAAAAAAAAGAATATCGGATTACCAAAAGAGTTAACCCCGACGATTTTGACGCTAAAACTCTAAAGAAAAAAACCCAACTCACCCACCCCAAACCGAACAATCATATCTAACATCATCATAAGCCAACCGCTCAGCTAACGCCTCGACCAACTGCTTAGCTAGCGTTTTCTTATCCGGCAACACAGCAACCTGCTGCTGCAACTGCGTCACCTCAAGATCAGGAAAGCCACAAGGATTTATCCCTGCAAATGGCGCAGTGTCAAAATCAAAATTAAAACACAGCCCATGATACGAACAACCTCGACTCACTCGCAAACCCAAAGCCGCTATTTTTTTCTTCTCAACATACACGCCCGGCGCTTTACGATCGCCATAAGCTTCAACACCATAACTTGCAAGTACATCAATGACAGTTTGCTCTAAACACTCAACCAAAGCTCTAACACCTAAATTACGGCGACTTAAATTAATTAATGCATACGCCATAATCTGACCAGGACCGTGATACGTCACCTGCCCGCCACGATCAACCCTTACCATCGGTATATCACCCGCATCAATCACATGTGACTCATCTGCAGCCTTACCTAAAGTAAACACAGGGGCATGCTCAAGCAGCCATAACTCATCGGGAGTTTCAGCAGTACGAGTACGAGTAAACTCTTTCATGGCTTGCCAGACAGGTTCATAGTCAAGCAGCTGGGTAGTAGCCAAAGAGGCTGAATAGGCTATAGGATTGATGGCGTGGCTTAAAAAATCGCGCACTTGTAATTGAGAATCAACTGACATTAGATAACCATTTTGACGCGGCCAGTGGCTTTTAACTCTTCAAACAAACCCATAATCTGTGGCTCGCCAGTTGCACGTATAATAACGCCCACAGAACGAAACTTGCCTTTACTGCTATCACGGCTTGTTACTGTCGTCACATCAAAATCGGGAGCATGCTTAAGCACAATACTTGCAACAAGCGCATTAAACGACTCATCTGCATCACCCAATATCTTAATAGGATAATCACAAGGGAATTCAATCTTAGGCTCTTCTTGCCCTTCTGGAAGCGTCTGATTACCTATAATTTCACTCATGACAAAGACCCTAGTATTATTTTAATCAAGACCGAAAACGCCTCTAACAAATAGTATAAAGTGATCCCATAAACGAGAAAATAATCCGGCTGAATCAATAGCATTAGCGGCGAGTAATTCACGCTGTTCTAACACTTCACCATTAAGGCTAATATTCAATACACCATAGGATTGACCTGCTTCAATTGGAGCAACAATATTATTATCAACTTCTATAGTGACCTGTAAATTGTCACGCTGGCCACGAGGAATAGTCAACACAATAGGATTAGCTAAAACAAGGTCTAACGAGGGACTAGCACCCGCCCAAAGACGAGGGGAGTTAATAATTTGCTCTGCATTATAAAGTTGATGTGTCTCGTAATAGCGAAACCCATAAGATAATAATTTTTGCGTTTCTTGCTCTCGCCCACGACTGCTTTTTGCGCCCATAACAACTGACACTAAACGCATACCATCACGTTTGGCCGATGCGGCTAAGCAGTACCCTGCTTCATCTGTATGACCGGTTTTCAGCCCATCAACGCTGGCATCACGCCATAATAAACCATTACGATTGGATTGCTTAATTCCGTTAAAGATAAATTCTTTTTGTGAATACAGCTTATAGTGATCAGGAAAATCACGAATCAGTGACGTCGCTAATTTCGATAAATCTCTAGCCGTGGTCAAATGCGCCTTAGCTGGCCATCCGGTCGCATTAGCAAAATGAGTCTGCTGCATACCTAATAAGCTGGCTTGTTGGTTCATGACTTCAGCAAATGCACCTTCATCACCGGCAACAAACTCAGCCAATGCAACGCTTGCATCATTACCCGACTGAATAATCACGCCTTTTAATAAGTCCTTAACAGGAACAGTGGTTCCTTCGCGGATAAACATCTTAGACCCGCCCATGCGCCAAGCTTTAACACTAATAGGCACGGCATCATCTGAACTGATATTACCTTTAACCAGCTCTGAAGAAACAATATAGCTGGTCATCATTTTGGTTAAGCTAGCTGGGGGCAAACGCTCATCAGCATTCGACTCAACGATAATTTTGCCACTATCGACATCAATGAGTATATAGCTACTGGCTGCTAACTGGGGCGGCGAAGGCATTAACGTTGCCGTGCCTTGTGCTAACGCATATGAACCGCTTAAAACGAGAGATAAGGCTGAAAACCTAACCCATTGGCTAATTTTTTTGATCACTACTTTTCCTCTATTCATAAACTGAGTGCATCTTACCAAAGGATTCCAAAGCTGCTGCATTTTTTATTGATAAACTTTCTACCGTCGAACCAAAAGGACCAATACGCACCCGATAAACGCCCTGATCCGAGGGATGAATCACCACATTCGCAGACTCATTGATCGTTTGTAGCGAATCTAAGAGTTGATTCTGCAACGCTTGTGCAGCCTCTAAGCTTTTAAACGCAGCGACCTGCAAATATTGTCGCTTAATAGCCGCCGTATCGGCAGTAGCACTCGCATTGATTGTGGGTGCCGGCATTACCGATAATGCCTCGGCAGCCGATGCTTTAGCTTTTTTATTCGCCCGCTTAGACTTCTTCCACTCTCGTGGGTCTATCGCCTCAACCTCTACCCGAGCCGTGCCCTGCTTTAGCATGCCAATTTTACTGGCTGCAGCATAAGACAAATCAATAATACGTCCTTCATGGAAAGGCCCACGATCATTTACCCGTACGATAATTTCACGACCATTATCTAAGTTTTTAACGGTCACATAGGTAGGTATCGGTAAACTTTTATGGGCCGCTGTCATCTCGTACATATTGTAGCGCTCACCATTGGAGGTTAGCCTGCCATGAAATTTAGTGCCATACCAAGATGCACCGCCACGCTCTTTATAGCCCTTAGCGGTCTTCATTACTCGATAAGTTTTTCCTAACACCGTATAGGGCGTGAAATTACCACCGCGACTTCGCGCCTCTACTTTCGGCGTAGCATTAATAATTTTTCGATTATCGAGAGTGACATTGGGGGCGCTATCAGTACTGCCGCCAGGCTTACTTAAGCTGCCAAAAAAACCACAGCTCGACAATAAAAGGGCTAACAGTAATATTAATAAGCGAGATGCCAAGATCTCAGTTTTTTTATTCATACTAATAAAAGGACCTTATTTATCCGACAACGACTGACTGTGTTTTTATATCTATACTCACGACGATACTATCAAACATACTGACCATAAATGAGACGTACTATTCAGCATCACTGGCTGCCGAGAGGATCGACTGGCTTAATTGATAAACTGCCATGGCATATTTTGAACGAGGGTTGTAACGACTAATGACATAAAAATTCTGATACCCCAACCAAAACTCATCGCCATCGGCATCATTAAACCGAATGACTCGCGCCTTATTCTCTGTAGGCACCTTATCTTGCGGGTGATAGCCGGCCAAAGCTAAAGCTTTAACACTATGATTAGGCTTAAGGCCTTTACCAATAACTGCCGTATCAAACTCAGCACTCACTGCTGCTCGGCTAGTAACGGGCCCATCTAGCTCCCAGCCATGATGAACAAAGTAATTAGCAATGCTATGAATAGCATCAACTGGCTCAAAGAGATCGACTTGCCCATCACCATTGCCATCAACAGCCAAACGTCGATAGTTACTCGGCATAAACTGACTCATGCCCATTGCACCCGCATAAGAGCCCAACTGCTGCTCTGGCGACCACTGCTGCTCACGGCATAAGACAATAAATTCAGCCAGCTCTGAAGTAAAAAAGCGACTACGACGTGGGTGCTCAAAAGCCAATGTCGCCAAGGCATCTAAGACGCTAGCTTTACCGGTATAACCACCGTAATTCGTTTCGACACCTAAAATGGCGGTAATGATTTCACGCGGCACACCGTATTGCTGTTCAACTTGATCAAAAATTTGCTCATGTGTGGCTAAAAACTTAACCCCTTGAGTGATACGTATAGGGCTTAAAAAGCTGCGACGGTAGGCCGTCCAGGTTTTTGTTTTTTCTGCCGCATTCGTCATGCTATCGAGAATGCGTTGCTGAGTATCGGCTTCAACCAAAACAGCTTTGACTTGCTCAACGGTAAAATCATGCTCACTAACGAGAGTATCAATTAATGCTTGTGCTGAAGGATGCTCGCTATAATCGGCAGAGACGAATGATGACAAACTTAACGCACCTAAAAGAACCAGCTGGGCCAAGCAAAAATTAAAACGTTTTTTTACCGCTCTCATAAACAATCTCTCATTCACTTATCTGTTTAAAATATCGATTAAAATACCAGAATCCATTCTATTGAACGCAATTAACGCTGAGTATCCTCGGTGCTAATTGCCATCAATACACCAAAGCTAGCAAACATAGTCACCATGGCCGTGCCACCATAACTGACCAACGGTAAAGGTACACCAACAACCGGTAGCATACCGGAAACCATGCCCATATTAACCAATACATAGACAAAAAAAGTAAGGGTTATACTACCGGCAGCTAAGCTGCCAAATATATTTTTAGCGGCAAGACTAATTTGCGCGCCACGAATAATGATGAGTAGGTATAAAAACAATAAAAATACGACACCCACAAAGCCAAATTCTTCTGCTAATACGGCAATAATAAAATCAGTATGGCTTTCAGGTAAAAAATCCAAGTGCGACTGCGTGCCGTTCAACCATCCTTTACCATCCCAGCCGCCAGAACCAATAGCGGTCTTTGATTGAATAATATTCCAGCCTGCACCTAAGCGATCATCCTCAGGATTAAATAACGTCATAATACGCTGGCGTTGATAGCCATGTAATAAAAACTGCCATACTGGCCATGCAGACACTACCGCTAACACACCGCCACCAATTAAAAAGCTCCAGCGAATACCACCCAGCCATAAAACAAATAGGCCCGAGGCCGCAATCAAAATGGAGGTCCCTAAATCTGGCTGCATCACAATAAAGAGCGAAGGCAATACGGCAATCACCAAACCAATGGACAGTGTTTGGATTTTAGGCGGTAAAATTTTATCGGATAAATACCAAGCGACCGTTAATGGCACGGCAATTTTCATTAGCTCTGAAGGCTGAAAACGGATCAACCCAAAAACATTAAGCCACCGCTGCGCCCCCTTAGAGCCTTCACCTATCCATGCCACTAAGAGCAATAAAAATATCCCTAACACATAACCTAATGGCGCTAATGATTTTAAGGTTTTCACTTTTATTTGCGCAACAATAAACAAACCCGAAAAAGAAATCCCTAAATAAATCAACTGCCTCAATACGCGCCCCAGCTCTTTACCACTGGCACTGTAAAGTACGATTAGGCCGAAAAATGCGACAGCAATGAGTAAGACTAATAACGGTAAATCAATATGCCAGCGTCGAAAGTGCCCCGCCTGAATCGATAGCGCGCTGGGATCGCCTGGTAAGCTTCGAACAAAATCCGACTGTCCTCTCATAATTTAAAGCTCATTATTGTAATCTCATGGCTAAAAAGAGATAGGATAAATAGAGGCAGGCTAAAGGGTAATAACACATTATTATTTATCACTCGCTTGTTGCTTACGCGCATTCGCTTCTAACACCCAATCAAAGACTTTGCGTGCTACAGGCGCAGCATGAGTACTGCCACCCCCTGCATTTTCAATAATCACCGCTACAGCCACTTGCGGATTATCAATAGGCGCAAAGCCTACAAATAAAGCGTGATCGCGTTGCCGCTCAGTAATAGCATCTTCATCGTATTCTGCATCCTGTGCAATACCAACCACTTGCGCAGTACCACTTTTTCCCGCGATCCGATAATTGATACCGCGACCTATGCCTCTAGCGGTTCCACTCACGCGATCATGTACGACAGCTTCCATGCCATCAATAATTTGATCCCAGTAATTATCAGCGACCGTAAAAGTATTATCATGCACAATTTTTTCTTCAGGGACTTGCTTAACCAAGCGTGGCACAGGGCGCTCACCACGATTCGCAATCGTTGCCGTTGCCACTGCTAACTGTAATGGCGTAGCAAGCATATAACCTTGTCCAATACCGATATTCAACGTTTCACCAGGAAACCACGGCTTATTTTTATTCTGTTTTTTCCACTCTCTTGATG
>JABIQF010000268.1 GCA_018668095.1 Cellvibrionales bacterium | reverse complement strand
TTTATCCGTGTTAATACCATCCTAAATCTACCTACTGTCCTAGTTTATAGGGCTAGCTATTAGCACTAGATACCCTTTGATTTATGCATGCATATAAATAATTAAAATGAGCAACAATAAATATGTTCGAAACCTACTCAACATTGTTTGATGCGAGAGGGCACCTTTATCATCAGGCGATGAGAGATTTTCCTGCGGCCCGAAAAGCAGAGTTTGATACCGTTATTGATTGGTTGGACTTAAATGCGGGAATGTCTATTTGTGATGTGCCATCAGGCGGTGGTTACCTATCGAAGTATATTATGGATAACAATAACACCTTTTATTTTGTTGAGACATCTGAGGTTTTTTCAAATGCTGTAAAATCACTTTGTGATGATGCTAATCATGATATAGCTGAGAGTCGAGATCCGATGTATAAAAATATTATGTGCGATAGCATCACTAATATTCCACTCGAAGCAGGTATTGTAGACCGTATAGTCAGTTTGTCTGGTTTGCATCACGAGAGCGATACTCGTGGTTTTTATCAAGAAGCCGCAAGGCTATTAAGCGATGATGGCATCTTAGTTTTGGCTGATGTCAAAGAGGGGTCGGGTGTCGGTGGATTTCTCAATGAGTTTGTTGATCAACACAGTAGCATGGGCCATGAAGGGCGGTTTTTCTGTGAGCAAACTTTAGTGGATATAAAACAGAGTGGGTATGAAGTTATTTCCTCAGACGTTGAAAGCTATAGTTGGGATTTTTCAACTGCTGATGAAATGGTAAGTTATTGCAAAATGCTATTTGGTATTGATCAAGCAGATGATGCCACCATACTCAAAGCGATGGGTGATTATTTAGGGTATACGGAAACAGAAAAAAATTGCTTGTTGAATTGGGAGTTAATGTTTATAAAAGCATCGAAAATACAGTCAGCTATCTAAGAT
Source organism: Cellvibrionales bacterium (assembly GCA_018668095.1). GTDB lineage: Bacteria > Pseudomonadota > Gammaproteobacteria > Pseudomonadales > UBA7434 > UBA7434. The sequence goes on along the minus strand of JABIQF010000268.1, from coordinate 4,891 downwards.
GAATCACTTCCTTTTAAGATAATTCACATTTCCTTAAGGTGATTCAAATTCTCCTTTTTAAATTTTACAAAGTAAGCGTTTATTCGCCTTGCGGGTCTGCGTTATACCGCCTATTTAATGACGCTATAAATTATATTTAAACAAAATATTTAACCATCAATCAATATTACCCCATCTAATGATTATCTATTTCAGTCGACAAGGACGAGTGCTATGCGCCTATTTTAATATTTATTCATATCTCTTCTATTTTTTACCACTCCGATTTTTACCAACCCGCTTTTTATCAACCCGCTTTATGCACAAGATCTGTATGTCAGTTATTTTATTGGCCATACAGTAACTGAAGACAGCGATACCAACTATTATCTACCCCCGTCGTTAATAATGCTTCAATAGACTTTAATAACGCTACCAGCGGTTCTTTAAGCATTGGTAAGTACTTTAATGACCATATGCGTGGCGAGTGGGCGGTCTCTTACCGTGAGCCTAATCTCGGCCGCTGATTTTTTAGGAGATGCCGCTAGCGCAGATGTGAAGAATTTCTTACGGACAACGACGTTAATGTATCGAGTGCAATATGATTTTACTGAGCATGAAAAGTATTCTTTTCAACCTTATGTTTCTGGCGGTTTAGGTTTTGCGCATCATAAAATCGATTACTCAGGCGAGGGTGAAGATGATGCCGTCATTGCTTATCAATTGGGTACCGGTTTAATGTGGGAGTTTGGGCCGTTAAATTATATTGTGGCTGAGTATCGATATTTGGCATCAAAAAGTGCTGATTTTGATGGTGTAAGTATTGATTATGCCGCGCATGAATTTAGATTAGGTGTGTTGATGGGTTTTTAATTCTTATGACGTCTCACATGATAAACCTAGGCTCTATATAACGGCGAGTATAAATGCTCGCCGTTTTTTGTATAAAACTTTTAAGCATCTAAAAGGTCTTTTTTTGTTGCATAAAAAAAAGGACATTGTCATGGCGAATAAATGGCTTGTTAATTTGGCTCGGTTTGTTCGGAGCAAGCCAGAGCTTTCTACCATGGTAGCAGCACTGTATTTAGCGCTTGTGTGGATACTGGCTTGGATAATAATTTTCTTTTTAAGTACTTGGTTAATCGATATATCTACCAGTAAAAAAGGCTTTATTCTGGCACTTTGGCTGGCCGTTGTTGCAGAAACGATTATTCGCTATGTCGAAAATATTGATGGAGTTGCCTATTTCAGTAAGCCTTTTGAATCTGAGCCAAAAGGCGACAATAAAGATTTTACTTTTGCACGCATGCTTATTCTTTTATTTGCGGGTTTAACACTGGCCTTTTTTTTCCAGTTCTTAAGTTCCGATTCTATCGCGATTACTGAGTCAAATGATGCTCTATTTGTGGGTCAGAAGCTGGCAGGAAGAGATGGCTTTTCTGATATGCTTGCAAACTGGGGTGAGACCTTGATGTATGATGGTGAAATTCAGTTATCGCTGTTTTTGAGTTTGTTATTCCGGATAGCTATATACAAAAGAAAGGTAAGACCATAACGGATTGATAGCGGCTAATAACTATGAAATTGTTTCCACTTTTATTTTTTAGTATTTAATTAAATACACTTAAATGCTAATGTATGGTTATTGAATTGAAAAACAAATAACTTAAATACTGGCCCATAAAAAGGAGTTTTTAATTGACTACATATATTCCATTACTATTGCCTGTGGCGTTTGTTTTAGTGATAACTTTTGGTATTTTAGTTGGTAATGCAGGTATTAAATCATTACACGAAGCCGAAGCGCATTCGCGACATCAACCTCCATCAAAATAACTATAAGTTATAGTAAAAATTAATTTTTGGCTGCATGATTGGATGCAAAAAAAGAATTTTGATTTTTTGATCTAGCTTAGAAAATATTTAATAGCTAATAAAAAACGACTCGTATTTTTACGGGTCGTTTTTTTTGGAATAAATTTTTACAGCCATGGCGGGTGTTCGCCACTTATTTATGCTGTATTATGTTCATAATAACCAATGAGCTATAAAAAATGCCGCCCCATCTAAATACTGCCTTCTATCAACAGCATGCCATTAACCTCTGTTACAGCTATCAGCAGTTATTAAACAAACCGTTAATTCAAATGTCTCATGAGGGCACTTTAATTAATCAGCTTTTTAATGCGCCTTTTGCTTTGCTTTCTCATGGTTTAGAAGGTGATCCTATCTTTAATTTCGGCAACCAAACCGCCTTATCTTTATTTGAATATAATTGGGATGCCTTTACGCAACTGCCTTCACGCTTATCCGCAAAGCCGATTGATCAAGTTGAGCGTCAACGTTTGTTGGATACCGTTAGTCAGCACGGCTATATTGATAATTATGCCGGCATTAGAATCGCGGCTTCAGGTAGGGAGTTTTTAATCGAGAACGCAGTAGTATGGAATGTGATTGATAAAAACGGCAGCTATTGTGGCCAAGCCGCCGTTATTTAAATGACTACCTAAGCACTCGTAATCGGCTTGCTGTTAGAGAAATTCTCAGCCTTACCTGTTGCATTGTAAGTTTGCCCCGAGCCTGTTTCACCTCTTAAGATATTCATAAATCGGTCAACACTCTGCTGCATGCCACCGAGAATGCGCTCGTTAATCATCAGCATTTCCTGACAATCGGCTAATTGCTTTTCTATGCTTTCCCATAAAGGCAATAACTGCACATGACTAATCACATCTAATTTTATAATGATGTCTTTCCAGCGATCGGCTTCTGTCGATAACTGATTGCGACGCAATAAGGTGGTCCGTAACTCATTACGCTTTTCCATTCGCTTTACAATAACAATTTTCTGCTCGGCACATTCAGTAATGATTTTATTGTCGCGTGCTTCTAAGGCTACACGTTCTGACGTTAACAGTGTCGTTAAGCTGTTTAGATCAGATTGGTCGGCACCTAAAGATTGATATATTTCACCGGCTAATAAATTAAGCGCAGCTGTATCAATGTTTGCTTGATGTGCCGCCTGCTGATTGGATGAATCTTTTGGTGGCTGCCGAGACGATTGCTTCGCCGAGTCGCGCTCTGTATTTTTGGTCAGGTGACCTTGTAGATTATCTTTTAGGTGACCTGACATTTTTTCTTGTGGCATAACTTTAATCCCCGCATGTGTATCAGGGGAAAAGACTCTCAGTAACTCGGTAAACATGGCATCGAGTTGGGCAGGTTATCGGTTAGCTATTATCAGCTAACTACCGAAAAACTGCTCATCAGCCAAAATACGCGTTGCTACCTGATTGGCATCAACGGTGTAGGAACCATTGTCAATGCGCTCGCGAATATCATTCACTCGCGCCTCATCAACTTCTGGCAGTGCTTGTAAATCACGCTGAATACGACTGAGCTCTTGTGCGCGTGCGCTCAATTGAACAGTGTCATGCTTATTATCAACTAACGCTTCAACACTAGCGCGGCTGTTCGCTTCGCTATTGCTGTTGGCATTATTGTCAACGCTACCGCTGTTTCGAGCTGTGCTCGATTGAGGTCCGTTAATGTTGTTGATGTGATTAACCATGGTTGTTCAAGCTCTACTCATTGATTCATTTAAGCGTGTTACTGCATCCTAAACCGGTGCTGTCGTTCGTGGGTCTTTTCCGTTCTGTACTCTTTAATCATTTCGATTTAATCGTACGTATTTAAACTCAAGACTTAAAACACCAAAGCGGGATGCGTGTATGCACATTACCTTTATCGGCCATCTTTTTTGTAACTTGAGTCACGTTTTAAAGCATTTCAATATTAAGCCGCTGGCTTATTTCAAGTGCTTGAATTTCCTAAAAAATGTTTTTTCCATTCAGTCTTTTATGGGGCTTGTATGCGCCAAATAGTCGGCAATTGCGCTAGCAGCCTTTACATCACCTACATCACCGTTTGTACTTTACCCGGCGCAATCACTTTTGCTTTGATAATGCGCTTTGAGCTGAGATTGCGGACTTTAATCTGCTGACCTTTGCTGCCATCTCCCATTGCTGTACCCGCCATCTTGGCGCTTACACCATGAGAGTTCGCAATAATCATGACTTGATCACCCCGTTTAATCCATTTGGGTTGTGCTAAGCCACTATTACTCAAGGGTTTTCCAGCGGCAACGGGGCGCGTGGCCAGAGTGCCAATGGCATCGTTAATACGAGTTAAATAATCGCTATTTATGCCTTGAAGCTTTTGTTCACGAATCACAATGTCGGCCGCATTGATTACTTCGTTTCTTTGTATGGCGCGAACAGCGGTGACCACCGATTGCCAATGTTCAAATTTGACGGGAATGAACACGCTCCATGGTTTGTGATCATCGCATCTTACTTTTACGAGCTTTCTGCCAGAGCGTGCATTGCCTTTTTGTGGGGTAAAGCTGAGATCTTGTGAGCAGCGTCTTAGCGTGAGCCTTGAATCGACAGTTGCAGCACTGTATTCAATACGCGCATGAGGGTTATCGAGTTTGGCTTGCTGTCGAACAAAGGCGAGTGTTAACGCTTGGATCTCGGTGGCATTAATGGTCGTTGAAAGAGTTGCAGCTGGCTGGTTAAGCGCGTTGGCTGTGCCTGGTTGATGTGTGAAAAGGGGAGAGTCGGTACCATTATTGGCAGACCCCGGAATAGCCCAAAAGAGCAAACCCATAATACAGGCGGCAGCGGCCGTTAAGCCCGCGCTGTGAGCCGATTGACAATGCGCTTGTCGGCGGCTCATGCTCTGTTTATTGGTGGCGGCTGTTGCAATGGATGCAATCAATGCCGCGGATGCTTTGTTCATTCTATGACTCGTATATGCCAAAAAATTGCCGATTAATCTCAATAGTGATTAAAGGAGCAATATCCATGCCGTTAACGCTCTTCTCTTTATTGCCCATAAACCTTGATTG
>JABIQF010000111.1 GCA_018668095.1 Cellvibrionales bacterium | reverse complement strand
GCTTACGGCATTTTTGGTTACTTTTTTTGCTGTTGAAAAAAGTGACTGGCATGTCGGGCCACTCCCGACGACCTTGAACTAAAAACTCAAAAAAAGACGCACTCCATCAGCCACTCAACAAACCAAACTGATTAACGACTCAACCAACTCTCAACAATCAACTGAGCAGCAATCGCATCCACCGTACCATCACGCTTATTGCGACTCATCGCCTGCCCATACTGCTCCGCCGCTTCCGCACTCGCATCATGCCGCGCAACAGCTCTACCCTCAGCTAACTGCGACTTCGCCTCGGCACTCGACAAGCGCTCATCACAAAGCTCAACCACACAACCAAAACGACCGTGTAAGCGATTAGCAAACTTCCTTGCCCGCACCGACATATCACTCTCAGTCCCATCCATATTCAACGGCAAACCTACCACCAAATAATCAGGCTTCCACTCTGCCAACTGCGCTTCAATCTCATGCCATTGGGGCTTACCGTCTTTCGCCTTAAAAACCGTTAATGGCCGTGCAGATTGCGTTAACGTTTGACCCACAGCTAAACCGATTTGCTTTAAACCAAAATCGAATCCTAAAATAATTTGATTGTTATCTGACGATTTTTTATTAGACATTAAAAATAAACATAGCGATTAAGCATTGCCCGGTTGTGTTGCTAACGCACTTAAATCAACACCCAACAATTTAGCTGCTGCTTCTGCACGTAAATGATAAGGCGTTGAAAACAAAATTTCTGGCGTTGCTGGCGAAGTCAGCCAATCATTTTCCATGAGCTCTTGCTCTAACTGTCCCGCACCCCAACCGGCATAACCCAGCACAAACAAAAACTTATCGGGGCCTTGGCCTTCACCCAATGCGGTTAAAATATCTTTAGAACCGGTTAGCGCGATATCAGGGCTGATCTGCAGCGTCGACAACCACTCAATAGTATTCGCCGGCGTTTGATGCAATACGAATCCACGTTCTAAACCAACGGGACCACCCACCATCACTGGCTGCGAATTTAATTCGGAAGTCTCAATAGCTTCAAACTCTTTTACTAAATCATTGAATTTTAAATCAGAGGGGCGATTAATAATAATACCCATTGCACCCTCTTCATCGTGTTCACAGATATAAGTTACGCTGGATTTAAAAATACCATCTTCTAACGTCGGTGTCGCAATCAAAAATTGATTACGCAGCGATTCGGATTTAACAAAACTCATTTTAAACCCTCCTTAGTATTAAATTATATTTGTTCATCACGCAAAAAGACCCACTGTTTCGCATCGGATGAATCCTTATCAAATCGGTAACCTGCAGTAGTGAATTTTTTAAGTTTAGCTGGATCAGCTATACGATGCTTAATAATATAAGCACTCATTAAACCTCTCGCTTTTTTTGCATAAAAACTGATTATTTTATATTTTCCATTCTTATAATCTTTAAATACTGGCGTAATTATATCGGCACCTAATAGTTTTTTATCTATGACATTAAAGTATTCATTGGATGCCAAATTAATTAATACATTCGATTGCAAACTCGTCATTTGTTTTTTAAGTGAAAGGCTAGGTTTGTCACCCCAAAATTCATAGAGATTTTTACCTCTCTCATTCTGTAATTTGGTACCCATTTCTAATCGATAGGCTTGAATTAAATCTAACGGTTTTAATACACCGTAGAGCCCGCTTAAAATGCGTAAATGTGATTGTGCGAAATCAAAGTCATCATCATCAAAATTTTCTGCATCTAAGCCGGTATAAACATCACCTTTAAAAGCTAACACGGCCTGCTTTGCATTTTTTTTGGTAAAGGGTGTATGCCAATTCATAAATCGCTCAGAATTTAATTCACCAATTTTTTGGCTCACCGACATTAAGTTGACGATATCTTCTGGCGCATAGCCACGCATAAGATCTACAAGCTCTGTAGAATCCTTTAACATTAAAGGTTTAGTCGCCGTATTAGTGACGGCAGGTGTTTCAAAATCCAACGTTTTTGCTGGAGAAATTACAACGAGCATAAATCAATGCCTTTTATTCAGAGAACCAATACTATCATTGGTCTGTTATCTTATTCGAAATTAACGTTATTTGATCTTTAAAAATCTCACTTCAACAGCTTAAATTACCATTCACGTAAAATTTTGGCAAAGATTACGGCTAACGACTTGCCATTTACCATTACAATCACTGACACTGTACTGCAAACGATGAATTAATACGGCGTTTTTCTTTACCTGTTTTATTCACTCTCAATCTTAACGCACTTATAACTAACCCTTTAACGGATGTCTTTATTATGTATAAGCGCTTTTCACTATCAACCCTTGCTGCCATTGTACTTAACGCTACCTTTTTGTCAGCGCTTATATCTTGCTCTGTGAATCCCGTTACAGGCAAGCAAGAGTTGGCTTGGGTTGATGAAAACTGGGAGCGTAAAATTGGCGAGCAGCATTATAGCCATCAACAGCAAGCCGGCGGCGGTCCCTATACGATAGATCCTGATCTAACGCTCTATGTTAGATCAGTAGGGAAAAAGCTCGCTCAGTATAGCAAACGCTCTCACCTTCCTTATGACTTTATCGTGCTTAATGATTCAAGACCTAATGCATGGGCGCTACCCGGTGGAAAAATTGCTATAAACCGCGGTCTATTGGTTTCATTAAAAGATGAAGCCGAGCTCGCCGCTGTTTTAGCCCATGAAATTGTTCATGCAGATGCTAGGCACTCTGCGCAAAGTCAGGAGTTAGGCTCAATGATATCAGTCGGCCAGCTTGCCGCTACCGTTCTATTGTCCAACTCTGGCTACAATAATAAGGCACTTCAACAAGGTATTGCTTATACCGGCCTCTATGGCCAAACCCGTTATAGCCGAAGTCGTGAACTCGAAGCCGATCTTTATGGTATGCAATATATGAGCGCTGCTGGTTACAATCCCGAAGCTGCGGTGAGTTTACAAAAAACGTTTGTTGAACTTTCTAAAGGCCGCCAAAGTGATGCCTTTAGCGCATTGTTTGCCTCCCATCCCCCTTCACAATCACGCGTTGCCGCCAATGAACAAACTGCATGGTCACTAAAGCGCGGTGGCGATCGTGGAAAAATTCGCTATCAACAAGAAATGAAAAAATTAATGGATCGCAAACCCGCATATGACTTGTCGGATAAAGCCAAAAAAGCCATTGGTGATAAAAAGTATGCTGAAGCAATTAAACTCGCAGAAAAAGCCATTAAGATGGAGCCCAAAGAAAGTGAGTTTTATGAAGTAAAAGGAGCAGCTCAAATAAAGCTTAATCGCTCAAGTGATGCTTTAAAATCACTAGACCAAGCAATCGCACTTAATAACCAATATTATTCGCCTATTTTGCGACGCGGAATTTTGCGTTATGAGTTACGATCTTACGAATCTGCAGAGCGCGATCTTCAAGCCAGCTTACTGTTAGCGCCCACTCAAATTGCTTATATCAAACTCGGTGAAATCGCAGAAGAAAAAGATCTTTGCGCAGATGCAAACAAATACTATCAACTAGCAGCTAAAGCTAGCCCACAAAACCAACAATCACTGCAGCAAAAATTATTAGCGCTTCAAGCACGCTGCCGTTAATCAATGCACTGCTAGCAGAAGTAATTACCCGTCGCCTTACCTCGACGCTGACACTCCTTCTGATAATTACCGCAGGCAACTGCCATACCTGGCGATAAGTTATCATTGATTAAACACTCCTCAATGTGAGCACTCAGTGCCTCATCACTGATATTCATCGATTTTTCGCAACCGCTTAAGCCTAATAATAAGACCAAGAGGATTAATCCTTTGCTTTGCATAATGACTCTCTCGTAAACTTGCCAGCAATGATTAATGCCGACAACGCTAAAGTAAGAAATTGATGTGCAATAAATAAGACGACTTAACTCAAATGGCTTTTGATGCAAATGGCTTTAATCTAACCAATTTAAGTGAAACCACTTTATCATGGCTCTTGTAGCATGTGTATAATCATCCCCTTGATATATCCTAATAATATTTTATAGCATGACCCCAAACTCGATATAGGACAGCATGTGAATAATTTCTCGCAGCAACTGCTTAGGACACTAGATTGCCTCGTCGCGTTCATCGATAAATGGACGCTGCGTACCGGTCATGCCGTTGCTTGGTTGCTTGTGCTTATGGTCGCTATTCAAAGTCTCATTGTAATACTGCGATATGGCTTTGAAATAGGCTCCATCGCTTTACAAGAATCGGTAACCTACTTACATGCAGCTTGCTTTATGTTGGGCATCGCCTACACCGTAAAAATTAACGGTCATGTGCGTGTTGATATTTTTTATCGCCAATTTAGCCCTCAGAAAAAAGCCGCTGTGAACTTGCTGGGTGCCGTGGTCTTTCTATTGCCGCTTTGCGTGTTTATTTTTGCCTCTAGTTTTCAATATGTTTTACAAGCCTGGCAAATCAAGGAGCATTCATCGGATGCTGGTGGCCTACCCATCGTTTATCTCCTTAAAACGCTGATACCTTTATTGGCTACTGGTTTATTACTGCAAAGTATTTCTGAAATTGGAAAATCAATCTTAGCGCTAGTCGGCCATTCACCCTATTCGCAGGCTGAGCATTAATATGATTGAGTTTATTCCTCTGTTTATGTTTCTGGTTATTTGCCTAGTACTGATGATGGGTTATCCGGTTGCCTTCTCTTTGGCAGGAACCGCCTTAATTTTTGCCTTTATTGGCGCGGCCTCTAACCTCTTTGACGCAGCCCTATTTGGCGCACTGCCAAGCCGCATGTTTGGGGTAATGACAAACGTTACCCTCATTGCTGTTCCGCTCTTTGTTTTTATGGGCGTTATGTTAGAGAAGTCACGCCTTGCTGAAGACCTTCTCAATAATATGGCGGCGCTATTTGGAAAGCGCCGTGGTGGCCTCGGCTATGCCGTCGTCATTGTTGGTATGCTGCTCGCAGCGAGCACCGGCATAGTGGGCGCTACCGTGGTAACTATGGGGCTAATGTCTTTACCTACAATGCTAAAACACAAATATAACCCCGCACTGGCAACGGGGACTATTTGTGCCACCGGTACACTTGGGCAAATAATTCCGCCTTCCATTGCACTTGTTCTACTAGGCGACATTCTTTCTACTGCCTACCAACAAGCTCAAATTAACCAAGGTATCTTTAGTCCAAAAACAATTTCTGTTGGTGATTTATTTGTTGGCGCTCTTGTTCCAGGTATGATTTTAGTGAGCTTGTATCTTCTTTATATTTTCATCTATTCATGGCTTAAGCCCGACGTGGCACCCGCTTACCAAAATGATGATGATATCTCTGCCATTCAAATTATTACTCACTTGCTGCCACCATTGGCTCTTATTTTTTTAGTGCTCGGATCAATACTCGCTGGAGCGGCTACGCCCACCGAGGCGGCGGCTGTTGGCGCTTTAGGTGCAACCGTTATAGCACTGGTTAAGCGGCAGTTAAATTTTACTCGCTTACAACAAGTAATTAGAGAGACGCTTAAAATCACTAGCATGATATTTATGATTCTCTTAGGCGCTACTTTATTCTCATTAGTCTTTAGAGGTTATGGCGGCGATGAATTAGTGCAATCGCTATTTGCCGATATGCCCGGCGGTAAGATGGGTGCATTATTAGTTGTCATGCTCGTTATTTTTTTACTGGGCTTTATTTTAGATTTTATAGAAATCACTTTTGTTGTCGTGCCCATTGTCGGCCCCATTCTACTGGCGATGGGCTTTGACCCTATATGGCTGGGCATTATGATTGCTGTTAATTTACAAACCTCTTTTTTAACACCGCCTTTCGGTTTTGCACTGTTCTATCTTAGAGGTGTCGCTCCAATGGAGATAGCAACGAGTACTATTTATCGTGGCGTTGCTCCGTTTATTTTAATACAGCTTTTTTTACTTTTACTAATGACCCTCTGGCCATCAATAGTCACTTGGTTACCGGAAAAAATTTACAATTAATGCAATCTAGGCACAGGTCATCAATCTTTTTGTTGTTATCAAAGGTATGATGAGTGTTAACGTATGTTTAAATATGAGTAGCCTTAATATCTACTTTTTCTATCAGCTCTATCTATAGCGAGTTTTCACACCATGAATGCTAATGACGACAACCCAATGCCAAATGGCGAAATGTCACTTCAGACTATCGCTATGCCTAAAGACACAAATGCTAGCGGTGATATTTTTGGTGGTTGGTTATTATCACAAATGGATATTGCTGCAGCTGTTGCTGCAGGCAGAATCGCTGGCGGTCGAGTTGCGACAGTCGCTATCGACAATATGAATTTCTTGGTGCCGGTACATGTAGGCGCTGTTGTCGGTTGTTATACAGAAGTTGTGAGTGTTGGCCGAAGCTCTATTCAGGTATTAGTTGAAGTGTGGATCGATAGCGGCCTGAGCGGCGAAAAAATTAAAGTGACTGAAGGCTTGTTTGTGTTTGTCTCTATTGATAATAACGGCCGAACACGCGCAGTTAAATAGTGCTTTACGTTCAGACAATATTTACATCACTATATTTGCATCACTAGGCTTGGCCGTTTTAAATACGGCCTTAAAAAACACTCCGCAGTTTAATCTCTAATATCGTAATAAGCGCGCTCGCTAATTTGATGGTAAGCCGTCGCGCTTTTACGGTATGCATCATAAGATGCATAAACTTTTTTAAACATCTCATCTTTATCGGCGTTTTCTTCCATAACCATTCTTGAAGTTTCACGTAAGACATCTAACACTTCATCCGGATAGCGACGCAACTCTACACCCTTCTCTTTTAATACGATAAGCGCAGCATTATTGCGCGAAGTATATTCATCGAGCATATCTTGATTAATTGTTCGTGCTGCCGCTTCGACAATCGCCACTAAATCATCGGGTAATGATTGATAAGCATCTTTATTAATAATTAATTCAATCGTCGGGCCAGGCTCATGCCAGCCAGGATAATAATAATATTTAGCCACATTGTTAAAACCAAACGCTAAATCATTATAGGGAGCCACCCATTCTGCCGCATCAATAACACCGGTTTGCAATGAGGTATAAATTTCACCACCGGCCAAATTAACTGCCGTGCCACCCGCTCGCGTAAAGACTTCGCCACCCAAACCTGGAATGCGCATTTTTAAGCCTTTAAAATCTTCAATACTGTTTAATTCTTTATTAAACCAACCACCCATTTGTATGCCGGTATTGCCCCCTGCCATAGGGACTAAATTATACGGCGCATAAACCTCTCGCCATAATTCAAGACCGCCACCATGATAAAGCCAGCCATTCATTTCTTGCGCATTTAAACCAAACGGCACCGATGTAAATAATGGCGCTGCAGGTATTTTACCTTTCCAATAATAAGCAGCGCCGTGGCCCATTTGAACCGTGCCACTGGATACTGCACTAAATACTTCCATGGCTGGAACAATTTCACCTGCCGCGTAAACCTTAATATCTAGGCGGCCATTACTCATTCGATGCACTAACCTAGCGAAATTCTCTGGCGCAACACCCAGACCAGGAAAATTCTTAGGCCACGTTGTCACAAGCTTCCACTGATACGTTGTTTGCTCAGCGCGGTTAGCTGTATTGTCATCTAAACTGCCGTTCGAGACGGTATTGTTATCACCACCACAGGCTGCCAATATAACTATTGCTAGGCTTAATGAAGCTGCTTTAATCAAACCGCCCATAATATTCTCTCTTTTAAATACTATTTAGATTGGCATAAGCAGCGACCAGCCACTTACTGCCTTCATCATCAAAGTTAACTTGAACACGCGCATTGCTGCCCTGTCCTTCAATATTCAGAATAACGCCCTCACCAAAGACGCTGTGCATTACTCGCTGACCCAACAACAAACCCGTTTCATGATCGGCCGACGCATACGACATACCTGCACTGACTGGACGACTAATATTGGCCTTAACACGTATCTCTTTAATGCACTCATCAGGGATTTCACGCACAAAACGCGACACCGCGTTATAAGATTCTTGGCCATACCATCGGCGCGTTTCTGCATAGGTTAAGTATAAATGCTTCATTGCACGAGTAATGCCGACATAGCAAAGGCGACGCTCTTCTTCTAAACGGCCAGGCTCTTCTACAGACATCTTATGTGGGAATAGATTCTCTTCGACACCTGCTAAATACACGACCGGAAACTCAAGGCCTTTAGCAGAGTGTAATGTCATCAGTTGAACAGCATCGGTATATTCATCGGCTTGTTGCTCACCTGAATCTAACGCGGCTGTATCTAAAAACTCTCGTAAGGCAGTGCTGTCATCACCTTCTGGCTCGAATTGCCGTGTGGCGTTAACAAGTTCTTGTAAGTTTTCTATTCGTGCCTGACCTTTTTCACCGGTTTCTTTGCCATGAAAGGCCATTAAATCACTGGCTTCTAATACAAAAGCAGCTAAGTCTTCTAAGCTCAATGTGCTAGCGGCTTCACCACAATCATTGATAAGCGCCATGAAATTTTGCAGCGCTGTCATGGCTCGCTTGGTTAAACTGCCATCCGTTAATAGCTGCTCGGCGGCGCGCCACATTGATGTATTCGATTCGCGAGCGCGAAAACGTAAAGCCTCAACCGTTTTATTGCCGATGCCTCTTGTGGGTGTGTTCACTACTCGTTCAAAGGCCGCATCGTCATCACGACCATGAGCCAGCCTTAAATAGGCAACCGCGTTTTTAATCTCTAGACGATCATAGAATCGCTGGCCACCATAAATCCGATAGGGAATACCCGTACGGATTAATTCTTCCTCTAAAACCCGTGACTGGGCATTAGATCGGTACAAAATAGCCTGCTCCACGCGAAGTAAGTCATTACTTACATGCTCTTCTATGCGTTCAACAATAAAGCGTGCTTCATCCTGCTCATTGAAAGCGGCATACAGCGAAATCGGATCTCCCGTTTCGCCATCAGTCCATAGCTCTTTACCTAGGCGGCTCGGATTGTTCGAAATAACGGCATTAGCGGCATCGAGAATGCATGAGGTTGAACGATAGTTTTGCTCAAGCTTAACCGTTTGAGTGCCTGGAAAATCTTCACTGAACTGCTGAATATTTTCAATTTTAGCGCCGCGCCAACCATAAATAGATTGGTCATCATCACCTACAACGGTAATGGTATTGCTATTACCCGCTAGCACGCGCAACCAAGCATATTGAATGGTGTTAGTGTCTTGAAACTCGTCGACCAACAAATATTGGAAACGCTGTTGATAGTGATTTAATACAGAGGGACTGTTAAGCCAAAGCTCGTGTGCACGCAACAATAGCTCGCCAAAGTCGACTTGCCCAGAACGCTCACAAGCGGCTTCATAGGCTAAATAGACTTGAACCAGTGTCTTTTCATAGGGATCATTATGATGATCGACATGCTTGGCTCGTCGGCCCTCATCCTTATGGCCATTGATATACCATTGAATCGATTTAGGAGAGAAGCGCGTTTCATCGAGCTCATGTTCTTTTAATAAACGTTTAACCATGCGTAGCTGGTCATCGCTATCAATAATTTGAAAATTTTCGGGTAAGCCGGCGTCTTTCCAATGCGCTTTTAATAATCGATGCGCGATACCATGAAAAGTCCCTACCCACATGCCTTGCGGTGTTATTTGCAGTAGCTCACCAATACGTGAGCGCATTTCTTTAGCGGCTTTATTGGTAAAGGTCACCGACATTACCGATGATGGCGACACACCTTGTACCTGCAATAACCATGCAATTCGATGTACCAACACCCTAGTTTTGCCGCTTCCGGCACCAGCGAGTACTAACACACTTTTGTTATCGCAAGAAACAGCTTCGCGTTGAGCGCTGTTTAAAGAATCAAGTATTCGTGAAACATCCATAAGGTATCGTTTTGCTGCAATAAATTTTAAATAAAAGTTAAGCCGATCAATATACCGTGTGATTTATACACATGCTAACTTTTTTAAGAAATAGTTGGTAATTATTGTTTTTTAACGAGTTATTCGCTTGCACAAGTGCCTGAGTGTCGCGTTTAATGTGTCCCACTGTAGTAGAGGTTTTACCATGCAAGACCATTTAGCTTGAGTACCGATACCTTCTTTGGTGCCACGGCTTTCGAAAACGCCAAACTGTTGGCTGGCCGTATAGACATCAAACAGCGATTGCAGCTTGCCATCGCACGGGCACGGCTCCGTAAAAAATCACTTGCGCTTCTGTTTATTGACCTCGATCGTTTCAACACTATCACCTCAACGCTTGGCCCAGAAGTGGGACAGCAGTTTCTTGATGTCACTACCGACCGATTAACACATGCACTTAATGGTGATCATCTACTCATGCATTTGGGTTCAGATGAATATGCCGTACTCAGTGAAGGTATTGATAACGCATCGCAACTTCGTCAATTAGCGAACCGTTTACTGAATGTTATTCGCAAACCTGTTTTTATTGATCAGCAAGAATTAATGACGACAGCCAGCATCGGTATTAGTCTCTACCCGAATAAAGCGGATAATGAGCAAACCCTATTACATCAAGCTATTAGTGCATTACAAAATGCAAAAACGGTTGGTGGTGATAGCGTTAAATTCTTTACTCGCAGTATTTCTAACGCGCCATCACTGCGACGTCTTAATCTCGAAATTGAATTACGCCATGCTATTTCGCGCAAAGACCTTACGGTTCATTATCAACCTAAAATGAATCTTTCTACGGGTCATATCACCTCTATCGAAGCACTCGTACGCTGGAAGCATGATGATTTAGGCTGGGTATCACCGAATGAGTTTATTCCTATTGCAGAAAATGCCGGCTTAATATCAGGTATTGGTGAAATGGTTTTAGAAACCGCCTGTCGCCATGGTGCTAAGTGGATTGAAGATGGTGTGCCACACGCAAAGATTGCCGTTAACTTATCAGCAAAGCAGCTTATTCGTCAGGATATGCTGGTACAAATAAAACGTATTTTAAAACGCACAGGATTTCCGCCTGAGCAGTTAATTATTGAGCTCACCGAATCTCTGGTTTTAGATACCTTAACCAAAACGTCCGAGACCTTAATGGGTTTACGAGATATGGGTATTGAAATTGCGATTGATGATTTTGGTACAGGTTATTCAACCTTTAAATTATTAAAAACATTGCCGGTTGATATCTTGAAGATAGACCAGATGTTTATTGCTAACTTGCTCGACAACAAAGTTGATGTTGCTATTACTCAAGCGATTATTGATGTTGCTCATGCTTTGGATATGCGTGTTGTCGCTGAGGGTGTTGAGAATGTTGAGCATGCGGATTTATTGCAAGAATTAGGTTGCGATACGATTCAGGGCTTTTATTTAAGTGAAGCGCTGCCAAGAGCTGAAATAACGAAACTGTTATGTCTTGGTATACCGGGTATTACTAAACAGCGGACTAATGCTGATATTGAAGAAACGCAAAGAAAAATGGCTGAAAAGAAAAACGAAAAACTCGCTCTCGCTTAACCCCCCCTCCTCTCTTGTTTTGTTTAACCTTTAGATGTCAGCTTTATGTTTGATGTTATGAATGGTGGAGTCCTGTTTTTTTTAGCTTTAAGGTCAAGAATGTCGGAGTGTATAGGCTGATAGTCAGAATCTTGTGCGTAAGCCTTTAGTGGTAATAGAATATTCTGAGAGTTTTTTCTTGCTTGAGTTTTAAGTTCAAGGTCGTCGGGAGTGGCCCGACATGCCAGTCACTTTTTGATTCGCTTCGCTCACCCTACGGGTCGCCCTTCAGGCGCTGCGCAAACTACGCTGTACAACAGCAAAAAAAGTAACCAAAAATGCCGTAAGCTTAACGGCGAAGCTT
>JABIQF010000192.1 GCA_018668095.1 Cellvibrionales bacterium | reverse complement strand
CTAAGAGGTTGGTTTTGACTAAGAGGTTGGTTTTGACTAAGAGGTTGCTTTTGACAAAGAGGTTCTCAGTTAAATAAACCCGGCCTTGATAACAACTGCTTGAGCGCTAGCTTGCTCTTAGGGCTAACATCTAGAGCCGCCTGAAACTCGACCCATTGTTCATCATTAAAAGCAAAGAGGTTCGATTTACCAACACTTCTGAGGCAGCGATCACTGAGCCAGCGAGTAAGTCAATATTAAGAAAAACCCACTTACAGTTTTATTCATCCTACTCAGCAATACCTTTACGACACTGACAACCGTGAAATCGCATAATTAATAACACAGCGTTTTTCTTCATTGGCACACTCACCTTCGATAGCCAATGTCGTTGCTAAACTTTCACGCAGCAGTAATAAGTCATCGGATTTATTTAAACTATCAATAAGCTCAATGGCTTCAAATAACAGTAACCATTCATCACTGGCTTGCTGAATAATCTGCTTTGATAGTTTTAATGCAGCGGCCTTTGTCGTTTGATTATCAGCATCAACTAATAGCGACTCTCTAAGATCACGTACTTGCTGGTATAAAGAAAAAACATGACGGGTTTTATCATCATAGCTGGGCAGCTGGGTGCTTTGTTCCGATGGCGCGGCATACAATGCATAGTGCTGCGGATCTGCCGTACCACCAAAAACAGCATCAATAGCATCGGCCACTGCCATATCGTATACACCCCAACTTGGATCAAATAAAACATCACCATTTAATGCGGTAACTGTGCATTGCTCAAAACGCATTAGAATATTTTTTTGCTCTCGCCTCACAATATGGGTTAACTCACCCACCACACAAATACCCGATAAAAAATTCAACGTTACATGCAAGCCCTCTGCAATACCTTGCTGCTTTAGTTCATCGATGGTGTAGCTCGACAGGCAACGCTCTAACGATTGCAGCCGCCCTAGTGGTGAACCAAATCCTTGTGCGTGATAATCAATACCATGACCAGGCAGCTGTTTATGCTTATAGGAAAGCTGCGTAGCACCCGTAGTTTTAATATAAGTAACATTGCCGACAACATCGGTGATGATATGATTAAAACAACCCGAAATAGCTAAGCCACTATTGCTCACAGCAGTATTAACGGTTTGCGCTTTAACGGCCTGCTGCAAACTGGCAGGACCGCCGCGATTAACACACATTTGCCGACCAAATTCTTCTAACACTTGGGTTAAATGACGACAGTTTTTAGTGACAAATAATTGCGGTTGCTGATGAGTAATATCATAGGTTGTTGCTATAGCGTCTACGGTTAAGGGCAGCTTATTCACTTTAGTGTTACTGAGGCAACTCACACTTTCACCCAGCGACGACAATAAACCGGCACCAAAAATTTTATAATCATCCACCTCACCGACTAAACCATACTCCACTGTCCACCAGTGGAGACGCGCTAACAAAGCCGCTTCTGATACCTCATGGTTCGCAGCAATAGCGGCTTCTAGCGCTTGTTCAGCTTCAGTAATGATCTGCTCACTACTATTAACCGCTTCTTTAACAATGGATAAATGCCGCACGGCTTCATAGACGGCAATATCATCTTTGTTGGCAATGGCATGCATACCTAGCTCACCAAAACGCTGCAAAAATTCAGCGTAATCAACATCAACAATAAAAGGGAGATGGCCTGCCGACTCATGGACAATATCAGGCGCTGGCGTATATAACATATGATCTATGCTGCGCATGTCGACAGCTATGGGCAGCACTCTATGCGCCTGAAACTCCATAAATATAGCCGGCGGTAAAAAACCATCGACAACAACTGCGTGCCAGCCCAGCTTTTCTAAACAGCTATTAATATCTTCAATGCGAGGAATGGCTTCAAGAGAAATACCCGTTCGCGTTAAGCCATCGATATAAACGGCATGTGCTGTTTGCGCTAGATTCTGTCGTAATTGATGTAACAGAAAACGCCATACGGCATGATCACGCGCGTTATAACGCTGATAATGCTGCAGTGCAGCAAAGGGCTGCAAGTGAGAAGGCAAGTTATTAATAATACTTTGTTGATTCATAAATGGGCCGTGTCGTTTTGATTGTCAATTCAAAAAAAATTATTGCTGCAAAAATATGGCTGGCTGTGCGTATTAGACGCCATGAACCAAACGCTAAAAAAACCTAAGTACGCGCTGTATCACCACGGATGAGTTCAGCCACTCTAAAAGAGAGCTCTAATACTTGCTGGGCATTTAAACGTGGATCACATTGCGTTTTATAACAACTGGCTAAATCCGTTTCGGAAATATGATAAGCACCACCCACGCATTCGGTAACATGCGCGCCTGTCATTTCAAGATGCAGGCCGCCGGGGTATTGCCCATAAGCTGGTAGCACGGCAAAAAATTGTTCTATCTCACTCATAATGCTATCGAAAGAGCGTGTTTTCATACCGTTAGCTGTTTTAATGGTATTGCCATGCATAGGGTCGCAGGACCAAACCACTTTATGACCTTCACTGGCGACACGCTGCGCTAACGCAGGTAAATGACGCGCGGTATTGTCTGCGCCCATACGGCTAATTAAGGTTATGCGTCCGGCAATATTGTTGGGGTTTAAACGCTGGATTAATGCGCTTAACTCAGCAGGCTCAATAGCGCTGCTTATTTTTATGCCTAAGGGATTTTGCACACCACGCAAAAACTCTACATGCGCACCATTAAGCTGACGGGTGCGCTCGCCTATCCATAACATATGAGCGGACATTGCATAATAAGCACCAGTAACCACATCGGTATTTGCTCGACTATTTACCTGCTGCAAAAGACTTTGCTCATAGTTCAACAAGAGCGCTTCATGAGAGGTAAACACTTCTGTCTGCCGCAGTGCCGGCGTGGTTGCACTACTCACCCCGCAGACTTCCATAAACGCCAAGGCATCACAGAGTTGATCGGCTAATTGTTTATAACGTTCGCATGCTGGGTTGGCGCGCACAAAATCTAAGTTCCATGCATTGACTTGGTGTAAATCGGCTAGGCCATCTAGCGTGAATGAGCGTAATAAATTCACCGTCGCCATAGATTGATGATAGGCCTGCAACATACGTTGAGGATTGGCCTGACGCGCGGCTGCAGAGAATTCAATACCATTAATAATATCGCCGCGAAATGAGGGTAAAGAAACACCGTCTCTAACTTCAACATTGGTGCTGCGTGGTTTGGCAAACTGGCCGGCAATGCGCCCTACTTTTATTACGGGTACGCGACCCGCATATGTCAGCACTACAGCCATTTGCATAAGTACTTTAAATAAATTTTGAATGCTGGGCGTGGAGAAATCGGCAAAGGTTTCTGCGCAGTCACCGCCTTGTAATAAAAAGGCTTCGCCGTTACAAGCGGCCGCTAGTTTAATTTTTAATTGCTCTATTTCTGCCATAGAAACTAATGCTGGTAACGACTGTAACTGCGACTCCACACTGCGCACCTCAGATATATCGTTATATATGGGCTGTTGCAATGCGGTATGCGCGCGCCAGCTGTCGGGAGACCAACCGCTTTGAGCAAAGGTATGTTTTATATTTTTCGTCATTTAAGCGTTACTCGTTAAGACGGCTTGCTGGCTTAAGGGCATAAGTTGTTGGCGATTGCTATTAATTTGGCGCCGCCGTAATAAAGGCCGGTAAACGATTACAGTGCTCAACAATGGCATTGATATTGGGATAAGCCTGCATAGCAACACCAAATCGTTTTGCGTTATAGACCTGCGGAATAAGACAAATATCGGCAAGGCTTGGTTGAGAACCAAAGCAATAAGCATTATTTGATGAACCCACATCTTTATTTTGCGCTGCTAGTGTCTTTTCTAGCGCGGCAAAACCTTGCGTTATCCAATGGCTTATCCATTGTGTTTTTTCACTGTCGCTGCAATTAAAATTATCTTTAAGATAATTCAACACTCGTAAATTATTGAGCGGGTGTATATCTATCGCAATTTGCTGCGCCATAGCGCGCACCTGCGCCTTAGCCAGTAAATCTTCAGGTAACAACGCCGGTGATGGATAACGCTCGTTCAGATATTCAATAATGGCAAGCGATTGAGTTAAGACATGACTTTCAGTACAAAGTGCCGGCACTAAACCCTGTGGATTAATAGCAAGGTATTCGGGTGATTGCTGCTGACCGTCTAATAGATTAACGGTTGCGGTATCGCTAGGAATATTCTTTAGCGCTAAGGCGATACGCACGCGGTAAGCGGCAGATGAGCGGTGATAATTATGTAAGCAAAAATCCATTACCTTTGGCTTATTAATTGGCATAGTTTGCACCGCTACTATTGAATGGATTCATTAATTGTTGATCAATCACTTTAATGATGGCCGCTAACGCCAAAGCAATATTGTCGGGGTTTAAACCTGACAAGTTAACTCGGCCGTTATCAACCAAATAAATACCCTCTTCTTGCTTTAGCGTTTTAATTTCTGCTACGGATAAAGGAAACAGTGCAAACATGCCTCCGCCATCGGTTAAAAACCGCCAATCTCTCAGTGCTGCAGCTTCACTGCTGGCTAAGCCATTCACAATAGCTTGGCGCACAGTCATTAATCGCAATCGCATTTGTTCTAGCTCGGCTAACCAACGCATTTTTAAGGATTTATCTTGCAGTATCTTTTTTACTAAACTGGCGCCATGGGCCGGTGGCGTAAAATAATGCCGCGTGGCTAACTGCATTAACTGTTTTTCGGCATGATTTTGTTGATGGGGATTTTCGGCTAACACCAATAACATGCCAACACGATCGCGGTATAAGCCAAAGTTTTTTGAGCAGGTATAACACAGCAATAACTGTGGTACTCGCTGCGCAAATACCTGTAAGCCATAGCGTTCAGCTTCTAAACCTTTACCTAAACCGTGATAAGCCATATCAATAATAGGCATTAATTGTTTATCAAGACAAAGTTGTACGAGTTCATCCCACTCTTGCGGCGAAAAATCTAGCCCGGTTGGATTATGACAACTGGCTTGCAATAAAATCGCATCCCCCACTGCCGCTTCATTTAATTGTTTTAAGGTATGCTTAATGGACCGCCGACCAACAGTGGTGATGTCTTCGCATGCATCTGATAAACCCGATGCACCCTTTATACTGTCTCGCTCAACATAATAGGGATAGGTTTTTATATTAAGACCAACAGTCTCGGCAATGGGTCTATGAACTTGCCAAGTGGTATCACTTATCCATAAGGTCATATCAGACTTTTGGTTTTGCAATAACTCAAAGGCTAATCGCAGTGCGCCAACGCCGCCCGGTGTTTGAGCAAAGGCTATTCGGCTTGATAACTCAGCTGCTAATGGCTCTCCCAATGCGAGGGATGTTAGGGCATCACAGAAGCCTAAATCTCCTAATGGACCGATATAGGCCTTTTCAGTTTCGGTATCGACACGCCATTGCTCTGCCGCTTTAACGGCTGTAAATACCGGTGATTGATTATTATCATCACGGTAAACACCAATGCCTAAGTCGATTTTATCGTCACGAGAATCTTGACGATATTCCATTAGCAAACGAAAAATGGGGTCATCATCGGCCATTGAAGGATCATCATTTAACATTGAAGGGTTCAACACTTTGATCGATTTTTCCAAAAATTGATTTTCCTTGGGTATTCAGCATTTCTATTTCAACGCGGTCACCAAAGCGCATAAACTCAGTGCTCGGTTTGCCTTGGT
>JABIQF010000163.1 GCA_018668095.1 Cellvibrionales bacterium | reverse complement strand
CCCTTAAAAACAAGGCTAACTCCACTGTTTTTCGATTCTAAAAAAGAATACAAAACCCAACAGCAATATAAGCAACACTCACAATCGTACCAAACGAAACCAAAAACGTTTGGTTAAGATTAAACTTCTCAGAATAATCCCCAGCAATTTGCCAGCCCGCCAAAATCGAATTCAATCCAGCCAATACCAAGGTAATCGTTAAATAAATAAGCGATGCCGTATTGCTAAACAAATCATTAATCGTCTCAGAAGTAATCGCGCCCGGACTAGCCAGAAAATAAACCAACCAAAAACCGAAAACAACAATCGCAACATTACTTAAACGTTGGAATATCCATTGCTTTACGCCCATACGTACACTCCCGCTAATACGCTTAATGAAAGACCTAAGATAATCGCTACCCAAGAAATAATTTTGCCGCTGGCAAACTCTTCACAGTAACCCATATCTTGCAGTAGATGCTTAATTGTACCCATGCAGTAATAGCCAAATGCACTCAGTAATCCCCAAGCAACAAACTGTGCTAAGAAATTGGTTTCGAGTGCAAATAATACAAGATCAAACGATTCTGATGATTGATTGACAAAATACAATGTCGCAAGACCAATACCTAAACCGACCCAAATAATAACCGCACTAATGCGATGTGTGATTGAGGCGATGGCGGTTACCGGCCAGTTAAATTTGCCAAATTGAATATCAACTGGGCGTGAATCATTATTTGCCATTGGCTTTATTACCTTTAACTAATTAAACGTTTTACTTGGCTGGTTTAACGGGATAGTCACGTGCTGCATAGCCAGTATATAACTGACGTGGACGGCCAATTTTATACGGCGCGCCATGCATCTCATGCCAGTGCGCTATCCAACCGACAGTTCGACCTACAGCGAAAATAACGGTAAACATACTGGTCGGAATACCCATGGCTTTTAAGATTATGCCTGAGTAAAAATCAACGTTTGGATACAGTTTTTTCTCAACGAAATATTCGTCTTCTAAAGCAATGGTCTCTAAACGCTTAGCAATTTTTAGTAATGGATCATCTTCAATGCCAAGCTCTTTTAAAACTTCATCAGCAGTTTCTTTCATAACTTTGGCGCGTGGGTCAAAGTTTTTATAAACGCGATGACCAAAACCCATTAGGCGGAAAGGATCATTTTTGTCTTTGGCGCGTGCAACAAATTCATCGATGCGTGATTCGTCACCAATTTCTTGCAGCATTTCAAGAACGGCTTCGTTAGCACCACCATGTGATGGGCCCCATAGCGCGGCAATACCGGCTGCGATACAAGCAAATGGGTTAGCACCCGATGAGCCTGTTAAACGAACCGCCGAGGTTGATGCGTTTTGCTCATGATCGGCATGCAATAAGAAGATCTTATCCATGGCGCTCGCGAGTACAGGGTTCACTTGGTAATCTTCGCAGGGGTTACCAAACATCATATACAAAAAGTTTTCTGCATAGCTGAGGTCATTACGCGGATACATAAACGGTTGGCCAATGCTGAATTTAAAACTCATCGCAGCCAGCGTAGGCATTTTTGCAATTAGACGGAAAGCGGCGATTTCGCGATGCTGTTCGTCTGTAATATCGAGTGAGTCGTGATAGAACGCTGATAATGCGCCTACAACACCACAAAGAATGGCCATTGGGTGAGCGTCACGTCGAAAGCCTGAGTAGAAGGTGCGAAGTTGCTCATGAACCATGGTGTGACGGCTAATGGTGTATTCAAAGTGCGCTTTTTGTTCTTCTGTGGGTAGCTCGCCGTAAATTAACAAGTAGCACGCTTCAAGGTGACTCGAGTGCTTGGCTAATTGTTCAATCGGATAGCCGCGATGCAATAAAACACCTTTGCCGCCATCAATAAAAGTGATTTGTGATTCGCAAGAGGCTGTTGATACAAAGCCTGGGTCGAAAGTGAAATGGCCATTGGGGGTAAGTTGGCTAACATCGACAACGTCTGGCCCTATAGTGCCTTTATAAACGGGCAGCTCAAGAGTGGGGCCATTTTCAATGGTTAATGTCGCTTTAATATCTGACGATTCGGGCATTCTTTATTTCCTGTGACTGATTCACTTTGGTTCTTAATGTGGGCTGAGGTATTAGGTTGAATCGATCCATTTGTGGATCGCGGCAACCTTTCTAATGCATGATCTATTTCGCGATAATTCGCGACTAGTCCACGATAGCGCCGAAACAAGATATATACAGAACAAAGGTCTGTTATAAGGCTATTTATTGTGCAGGACTAGCAAACTGGCAGCTTTATTTGGGCGCTGTAATATTATCCGCTGATTATAGCGACATCTTCAGCCGACAACTATAGAGCGCTCGGCTTTTTTGTCAATGTCCGAGGCCTATTTCCTCTGAATGATTGTGTTATCGATTTATGGCCTATTTGGCTGAATCGGACTTATTAACGCTGCTTTTCTTCTTTTATCTGTCCATCAAATCGCAGTTATGATTGTGTCTATCGTGCTCGCTAGCCTATAATCCGCACCGCTTTTACCTATACATTGATTAACGATGAAATACCCGCGCGAGAAATCGATTTATTTTACGTAGCAATGAATCCCTACAGGCTGTTTCACCGTAATTAAGTATGCGTACAGTTATTTGTTGATGACGTTATGGATGTTAGTTGACGTGTGGCTTGAGCGTTCAACGCGGATAATACTCAACATAGACATGATTGATATTGAATGCGCCCCTAAAGCATTCAAAATAAATGAAAATATAGGCTGACCCGATAAGCGGGCAGTGACCGGAGTTTATATAGATGGCGAATATTCGAACACTCACTTATGACGGCCTAATTGTTGGCGGTGGCGGTGCAGGTCTACGAGCAGCGCTTCAGCTAGCTCAGTCTGGCCATAAAACGGCGGTCATTTCAAAGGTGTTTCCCACGCGTTCGCACACGGTATCTGCGCAAGGCGGCATTACTTGTTCGATTGCGAGCTCTGATCCAAATGATGATTGGCGCTGGCATATGTATGACACCGTTAAAGGCTCCGATTATATTAGTGACCAAGACGCGGTTGAATATATGTGCAGTGTGGGCCCCGAGGCTATTTTTGAGCTTGAGCATATGGGCTTGCCATTTAGTCGAACTGAAGAAGGTCGTATCTATCAACGTCCTTTTGGTGGTCAGTCGAAAGATTTTGGTGCTGGCGGACAGGCAGCGCGTACTTGCGCGGCAGCCGATCGTACCGGTCATGCACTGCTTCATACCTTGTATCAGGCTAATATAAAGAACAATACGGTTTTTCTGAATGAGTGGTATGCCACTGATTTGGTTAAAAACCAAGATGGCGTAGTCGTTGGTGTTATCGCTATTTGTATAGAGACGGGCGAAACGGTTTACGTTAAATCGAAAGCAACCGTATTTGCAACAGGTGGAGCAGGGCGGATTTACGCGTCAACGACCAATGCGCATATCAATACTGGTGACGGTGTTGGCATGGCGTTGCGAGCCGATGTTCCTGTGCAGGATATGGAAATGTGGCAGTTCCACCCAACCGGTATTTACGGTGCGGGTACGCTAGTGACTGAAGGTTGTCGTGGCGAAGGTGGCTATTTGGTTAATAAAGATGGCGAGCGCTTTATGGAGCGTTATGCACCGAATGCTAAAGATTTGGCTGGCCGTGATGTGGTTGCCCGATCAATGGTCATGGAAATATTAGAAGGGCGCGGTTGTGGCCCCGACGGCGATCACGTTTTCTTGAAGCTCGATCATTTGGGTAAGGATGTGCTGCATAGCCGTTTGCCTGGTATTTGTGAGCTGTCTGAGACTTTTGCGCATGTCGATCCTGTTTATGCGCCTATTCCAGTAGTACCGACTTGTCATTATATGATGGGTGGTATTCCAACCAATGTTCATGGTCAGGCTTTAACGCAAAATGCTGCCGGTGAAGATGTTGTTATTGAAGGGCTTTATGCTTGTGGCGAAATTGCTTGCGTATCGGTTCATGGCGCTAACCGCTTAGGCGGTAACTCATTGCTCGATTTGGTGGTGTTTGGTCGTGCATCGGGTCTCTTTATTGAGAAAGCGTTAACTGATGGTATTGAGCAGCGAGATGCGAGTGAAACGGATATTGATAAAGCGTTAAATCGTGTGACAAAACTGAATGAAAATAAAGGCAATGGCGAGAGTGTGCCGGCGCTGCGCAAAGAACTGCAAACTATTATGCAATTGTATTTTGGTGTGTTCCGTACCGGCGATAAAATGGATGAAGGCGTCAAGCAGTTGGCTGACTTGCGTGTTCGCATTGAAGAAGCACCTTTGGCCGATAAGAGTGATGCCTTTAATACCGCTAGAATTGAAGCCTTAGAGTTGCATAACTTGCTTGAAGTGGCTGAAGCCACAGCAATTTCGGCGAATGTCCGCAAAGAGAGTCGTGGTGCGCATGCGCGTGATGATTATCAAGAGCGTGATGATGAGAATTGGTTGTGCCATTCAATGTATTTTGCTGATGAAAAACGTGTTGGTAAGCGCAAAGTGAATTTTGAGCCGGTAACGGTTGATACCTTTGAGCCTAAAGCGCGCGTTTATTAATTGATAGCTGTAGATAAAAGAGTTTAGGAGCGTCCAAATGTTAGAAGTGAGTATCTACCGTTACAACCCAGCTGAAGATGCTGCGCCGTATATGCAGGAGTATCAACTCGATACCGGTGGCAAGGATATGATGGTGCTAGATGTGCTTGAGTTGCTAAAAGCGCAAGATCCTTCGTTATCTTATCGCCGCTCGTGCCGTGAAGGTGTCTGTGGTTCTGATGGCATGAATATGAACGGCAAAAATGGCTTGGCATGCATTAAGCCGTTGTCTGAAATCGTGAAAAAGGGCAAGTTAGAATTGCGTCCTTTACCGGGTTTGCCGGTTATTCGTGATCTGGTTATTGATATGAGCCAGTTCTACGCGCAATACGAAAAAGTGAAGCCGTATTTACAGGGCGATATTCCTGAAACTGGTATTGAGCGTAAGCAGTCACCAGAAGAGCGTGAAAAGCTTGATGGTCTTTACGAATGCATTCTTTGCGCTTGTTGTTCGACGAGCTGCCCCTCTTTCTGGTGGAATCCCGATAAGTTTATTGGCCCTGCAGGCTTGCTCCAGTCTTACCGCTTTTTGGCCGATAGCCGAGATAATGAAACCGAATCGCGCCTAGAAGACTTGTCCGATCCGTTTAGTGTTTTCCGTTGTCATGGTATTCAAAACTGTGTTTCGGTCTGTCCTAAAGGCTTGAACCCCACTAAAGCTATTGGTCATATTCGTTCAATGCTGTTGAGTCGCTAGTGCCATTTGGATTGGGTGACAGATAAGTGATCTTTAAGTGCGACTGATTGCTTGCCCAAATGATTCAATATTAAGAAAGCCCGTCGTCAGATGGGCTTTTTTTTGCCAAAAGTTTCATAGCTGTCAAGATTGGGGCATCTTTTACAGTTAACTTTCAGTTCTTTTATAGACTGTTTATAGGCAGATTTTTTGTCTCATATTTGTGCAAGGCGTAGCGTTTTAGTACTGCATGAGTGCAAAGCTAAAGCTCTGAGTTAGCGAGAAAAAAGAAAATGGGTTTGCGTTATGGGGATTTTTAACTCGCCATTCGCCAAACTCAGCCTTATCTATAATTTTGTGCGAAGAATTAGCAATTTTCTCGCTTGTTCAAATGATTATTCCCGATAGACTTATCTATAGAATTCTTCCCTAATTTTGAGAAAAGAGCATGTCGCAGTCCCCCCTGCAGAATCATCCGATGGATCACTGGTGGCGCACGTCTTATATTTCTGGCGGCAATGCTGACTATGTCGAAGCCTTGTATGAAAAGTATCTTGAATCACCCAATGAGGTCGATCAAGAATGGCGCGATTGCTTTGATAAGCTCCCTCGCGTTAATGGCAATATCCAGCCGGATGTTCCACATGCGACTGTGCGAGCGCATTTTTTAGAGCTGGCTCGTCAAAATCGTGGTGCCGTTCGAGCCACTGTCGCCGATAGTCTAGCGACCGATCATGAGCGTAAACAGATTCGTGTTGTGCAATTAATCAGCGCTTATCGTCAACGTGGGCATCAAAAAGCCAATATTGACCCGCTGGGATTGATGCAGCGCGAAGATGTGCCTGATTTAGACCCTGCTTATCATCATTTAAGTGCAGCTGATTTCGATACCGTTTTCCAAACGGGTGTCTTCTATATTGGCACCGATCAGGCCACGCTGGGCGATATCATTACCGCCCTAGAAAAAACCTATTGCGGTTCGATTGGTGCTGAGTTTATGCACATAGTCGATACCGAGCAGCGCCAGTGGATTCAAAAGCGTATGGATGGCGTGCGTTCATCGCCAGAATACAGTGTCGACACTAAGCGCCATGTGTTAGAGCGTTTAACGGCGGCTGAAGGCCTAGAGAAATATTTAGGCTCGCGTTATCCAGGCACTAAGCGTTTTGGTTTGGAAGGCGGCGAGAGTCTTATTCCGATGTTGGATGAATTAGTTCAGCGCGCAGGCTCTTACGAAGCTAAAGAAGTTGTTATTGGCATGGCGCATCGCGGCCGTTTAAATGTGTTGATCAACACCTTTGGTAAGCAGCCATCAGAATTATTTGATGAGTTTGAAGGTAAGGCAATCTACAACTCTTCAGGTGATGTGAAATACCATCAGGGTTTCTCATCCAATATCATGACGGCGGGTGGCGAATTACATTTAGCTCTCGCGTTTAACCCATCGCATCTTGAAATTGTTTCGCCGGTGGTTGAAGGCTCAGTACGAGCACGCCAAGATCGTCGTAAAAATGTTGATCGTGATCAGGTTATCCCAATCATTATGCACGGTGATGCGGCATTTGCCGGTCAGGGCATTGTGATGGAAACTTTCCAGATGTCACAGACACGCGCCTATAAAACCGGCGGTTCTGTGCATATCGTTATTAACAATCAGGTGGGCTTTACCACTTCGAATATCGAAGATGCGCGTTCAACCGAATACTGTACTGATTGTGCGAAGATGGTTCAGGCGCCTATATTTCATGTGAATGGCGATGACCCTGAAGCGGTATTGTTTGTCACGCAAATGGCTTTAGATTATCGCCAGCAGTTTAAGCGTGATGTCGTTATTGATTTAATTTGTTATCGCCGCCGCGGCCATAATGAAGCTGATGAGCCATCAGGCACTCAGCCATTAATGTACGGTGAAATCAAACAACATGCGACCACGCGTGATATTTATGCTCGTCAGTTAGTGGCCGAAGGCTCTGTGACTGATGTACAAGTGCGTCAAATGGAAGACGATTATCGCGAAGCTTTAGAGCATGGTGATCACGTTGTAAAAAGTTTAGTGAAACAGCCTAATGAAGAGTTGTTTGTTGATTGGACGCCTTATCTTGCCCATGATTGGGAAGTGCGAGGCGACACACGCTATCCGTTAGAGCAGTTGCAGCAGTTAGCCCAAACCGTTAACCAAGTACCTGATGGCTTTGTTTTGCAGCGTCAGGTCATGAAAATTATTGAAGACCGTATCAAAATGGCGGCCGGTGCAATGGACGGTAACTGGGGCTTTGGCGAGACCATGGCTTATGCCACGTTGCTTGAGCAAGGCTATCCTGTTCGTATTACGGGCCAAGATGTCGGTCGAGGCACTTTCTCTCACCGCCATGCGGTTTTGCATGATCAAGGCACGGCTGAAGTTTGTATCCCTTTAGAAAATGCGATTAAAGAGCCGGCCACTTTTGAAATATTTGATTCGTTTTTATCAGAAATGGCGGTACTCGGTTTTGAGTATGGCTACGCGACTACTAGCCCTAAAGGCTTAGTGATTTGGGAAGCGCAGTTTGGTGATTTTGCTAACGGTGCCCAAGTGGTTATCGATCAATTTATTGCGAGTGGTGAGCATAAGTGGGGGCGCTTATGCGGCCTAACAATGTTGCTTCCACATGGCTATGAAGGTCAGGGTCCTGAGCATTCATCGGCAAGATTAGAGCGTTATTTGCAATTGTGTGCTGAGCAGAATATTCAAGTCTGTGTGCCGACGACCTCAGCACAAATTTTTCACTTGTTACGTCGCCAAGCTATTCGACCTTTGCGTCGCCCCTTAGTGGTTATGTCACCGAAGAGCTTGTTACGACATAAGCATGCGGCTTCATCGTTAGAAGATTTTTCTGAAGGGCAATTCCATAATGTTATTGCTGAGACAGATGAGTTGGCTTCACGTGATGTTACTCGCTTAGTGGTTTGTAGCGGTAAAGTGTATTACGAATTACTTGAGACACGTCGTAAGCACAATTTGAAAAATGTTGCGATTATTCGTATTGAGCAATTATATCCATTCCCTGATGCTGAAATGTTTAGCGTCATTGCAGATTACAGTCAGTTAGAAACGGTTGTTTGGTGTCAGGAAGAGCCAAAAAATCAGGGTGCTTGGTATAACAGCCAGCATCGATTGCGTCGCGTATTGGATTTAATTAATAAAGATTTACCGCTGAGTTTTGCTGGTCGTCTCTCATCGGCATCACCCGCTGCGGGTTATATGGCTTTGCATCTAGAGCAACAAGAGAATCTTATCGCTGAAGCATTAGGGCTTTAGAGTAAGACCATTATTAGCGCATAGCCTTTGGGCTTGCATAGCATTTATATTGATTAGCAAGAGCATTTAATTATGAGTATCGAAATCAAAGCTCCGTCATTTCCTGAATCGGTAGCTGA
Organism: Cellvibrionales bacterium; assembly: GCA_018668095.1. Lineage (GTDB taxonomy): Bacteria > Pseudomonadota > Gammaproteobacteria > Pseudomonadales > UBA7434 > UBA7434. Next base: position 1,147 of record JABIQF010000163.1, on the reverse strand, counting down.
TGGCACAATTGCAACCTGGCACAAACAGGTGGGTGAGCCCTGCGGGCGTGATGAACTGATTGCTGATATTGAAACCGATAAGGTTGTCATTGAAATTAATGCGCCGTCTGAAGGTACGTTAACGGAAATCATTAAAGCGGAAGGCGAAATTATTCTTAGTAATGAATTGATTGCGCGTTTCGAAGCCGGTGCAGTGGCTGAGGCGCCAGCGCCAGCTGTGGCTGAACCAGTGGCTGATCAAGCTCAAACGAATGATGAATTAATTATTAGTCCTGCTGCTAAAAAAATGATGGCAGAAAATACAATTAGCGAAAGCGAAGTGACCGGTAGTGGTAAAGCGGGTCGAGTCACTAAAGAAGATGTGCAAGCCGTTATTGATCAGCGCGCATCTGCTGCGGTTGCAGCGCCTGTTGCGAGTGCGGCCGTTGCGAGTAGTGCGGCGCCTGCTATAGCGATGCCAGTTTTAGCTGGTGGTGATCGACCAGAGCGTCGTGTGCCGATGACTCGTTTGCGTGCGCGTATTGCTGAGCGTCTATTAACGGCAACGCAAACCACAGCAATGTTGACGACGTTTAACGAAGTGAATATGCAGCCAATTATGGAATTGCGCGCTAAATACAAAGCGCAGTTTGAAAAAACACATAATGGAACACGTTTAGGTTTCATGTCTTTCTTTGTTCGCGCTGCTACTGAAGCATTAAAGCGCTTTCCTGCAGTTAATGCGTCAATTGATGGCGATGATATTGTTTACCACGGTTACTTTGATGTCGGTGTTGCCGTGTCTAGTGATCGTGGTTTAGTGGTGCCCGTGTTACGTGATGCTGATGCAATGAGTCTTGCTAGTGTTGAAAGTAAGATTCGTGAGTACGGCGGTAAGGCGATGGACGGCAAGCTCAGCATGGAAGAGATGACGGGCGGCACGTTTACGATTACTAATGGTGGCGTATTTGGTTCGCTGATGTCGACACCCATTTTGAACCCACCACAAGCCGCTATTTTGGGCATGCATAAAATTCAAGAGCGACCAATGGCAGTGAATGGCGAAGTGAAGATTTTGCCTATGATGAATTTAGCGCTCTCTTATGATCATCGTTTAATTGATGGTAAAGACGCGGTGCAATTTTTAGTGGCCATTAAAGATATGATT
>JABIQF010000110.1 GCA_018668095.1 Cellvibrionales bacterium | reverse complement strand
TTTCCACTCTCTTGATGGCAAAAGACCACTGCGCTCATTGGTTGAATCAATACCTGTTCGTGCACCCAATCCAAACTGCGCAGAGAAATCGTGAATACGATCAACGCCTAACTTATACGCTAAGTCATAAAAATACACATCACAACTTTGCGCTATTGAATCATGCAAATTAATAAAGTGAGCATGGCCCCCTTTTTTCCAATCACGGTATAAGCGATCATCATTAGGCAATTGATACCAACCAGGATCAGCAACATTACTTGTGGCACTCACTACGCGATAATGCAAACCAGCCAAACCAATAATCGGCTTAATTGTTGAGCCAGGTGGATACTGCCCTTGTAGCGAACGATTAAACAAAGGCAAATCAATCGACTCTCGTAATTTGGCGTAATCGACCGTGCTAATCCCGGTTACAAATGGATTGGCATCATACGATGGCGTACTCACCATCGCTATTACACCACCGGTACTAGGATCTAAGGCAACCACTGATCCGCGCTTACCATCCATGAGCTTAAATATTTTTTTCTGAATGTCGGCATCAAGATACAATGTTAAATCAACACCTGGCGTCGCAGGATTCGGCTCTTCTTGTTGCAGCACACGCAACACCCGACCATGCGCATTCGTTTCTACGTATTGGGAGCCTACCTGACCGTGCAGTATCGATTCATAAAAACGCTCAATACCAATTTTTCCGATATGGTCTGTCGCAGCATAATTGGTTTTATTACTCTCAAGACGCGCTAAATCTTCTTGATCGGACGTATTAATCCGACCAACATAACCCACCACATGGGTAAAGCTGGCAGACTCAGGATAATTCCTAACAAGCTGAGCTTTAATTTCAACGCCCGACAAACGATAGCGATTGACGGCAAAACGACTAATTTCATCTTCGCTTAATCGAAACTTTAAAGGCACGGCCTGATAGGGCGCACGCCGTTTAAGTCGCTGCTTAAACTTTTCGATACTCCTGACATCAATATCAAATAATTGCTGCAAATCGATTAGCGTACTATCCAAATCGATAACCCGCTCTTTCACTATCACCAAACTATAGCTAGGTTGATTATCAGCAAGCAGCACACCGTTAGTATCAAAAATCAATCCACGTTTAGGTGCAACAGGTTGAACATGAACACGGTTGCGCTCAGATTGAGTCACGAAGGAATCGTATTGAAAAATTTGTAGGTCAGCATAGCGGTAAGCTAATACACCAAAGAATATCACCACCATTAACAACGATAAAATAAGACGTGAACGATACAGTCGCTGCTCGCTATGACTATCTTTTATGGCTGCATAACGCTGCATAATTCTTTAATCTCGATGATAAGGGTGACCAACGCTAATACTCCAAGCGCGGTACAACTGTTCAGCTAAAATAACTCTTACCATGGGATGAGTAAATGTGAGATCCGAAAGTGACCATCGCCAATCTGGCCAATGACGCGTTTTTGTAGAATTCGGTTTTTCTAATGCCGCGACAGAAAAGTCTAGGCCGTCGGGCCCGCCAATAAGAAAACTAACGTCACGCCCATCCATTTGCCAATGCGCCATTTTTTTTGACAAACCAGCAGTGGATACCGACTGGCCCCTCTCATCTAACGCTACAATCGTATTTGCTAACGGCACCGCTTCCAATAAGCGCTGCGTCTCGCGACGACGAATCGACTCAACCGATTGATTTTTACTACGCTTCTCAGCCGGCACTTCGATAAGATTAACGGATAACTCAGGTGGCATGCGGCGCAAGTAGTCGGCACAATTTTCCACCACCCAAGCAGGCATTTTATTGCCTATGGCGATAATACTAATTTGCATAGTTGTGTATCGTTTTATATAGCAACGTCGAATGCCCGTCTTTCTATGGGTGGATTAAGCGGGTTTTAATGTCCATAAGCTTTCTAAATCATAGAAAGCACGCGTTGTCGGTAACATAACATGCACAATGACATCACCAAAATCGACTAACACCCATTCAGCAGTTTCATTACCTTCACTACCAATCGGCTTAAAGCCCTGCTTTTTACCATCAACTTCAACATTGTTCGCTAAAGCTTTAACGTGACGGTTGGACGTACCGGTGGCAATCACCATCCAATCGGTAACACTCGACGAATCGGCGACAGATAAGACGGTGACATCAACCGCTTTCAAATCTTCCAATGCGGCAATGATAGTATTTTTTAATTTTTCGTTTTTTGCGTTTGCATTTTTCACTAGGCTTTCACTAACTCCTGACAAGAATAAATTTTAATAAATTGAAACGTTTATTGATTTGGCTGATATAACTGCTGAGCGTTAATATATTGCACCACAGCAGCCGGTATAAATTCATTAATCATGTTTGTCTGCGCCTTATCAATCTGATTATTCACTTGATAAACTGATGCTAATGCAGACCTAAGCTCCGTTGACGAAATAACATAAGGCGCTAACGCTAACTGAACGAGCTCGCCATGCGGTGCATTAATCGTAGCCACCGACTGTGCTAATAAAGTTTTCAAAGCAGGCTCAACAATTTGCGCTGCTGCAATTTGGCCCGCTCGCTCTATCACTGCGACATTCGCAAAAGATAATAGAGACTGCCAACGATCCCATTGATGCAATGAAGCAAAAGCATCTGTGCCGAGAATAAAAACAATAATGGCATCATCACCGAACTCGCTACGAATCGCTTGCAAGCTATCGACAGTATACGATATTCCATCACGCCGAAGCTCGCGATCGTCGACCTGAAGATTTTCTTCATCCGCTACAGCTAACGACAACATCTGACTTCGTTGCGCTGGGCTAGCACCAGGATGCTTATGAAACGGATGCTGCTGGCAGGGCATAAAATACAGCGTATCCAGCGACAACTTAGCCACTAACATTTTCGCCGAGGCAATATGACCGTCATGGACCGGATCGAAAGTACCACCAAAGATACCAATACGCTGCGTCATATAAAGGCGATTCTAATCATCGTATTAACTGCGAATTTGTCCGCTACCCAGCACGACATATTTCTGTGACGTCAAACCTTCGAGACCAACGGGGCCACGCGCATGAATTTTATCGGTAGAGATACCAATTTCAGCACCTAAACCGTATTCAAAGCCATCAGCAAAACGCGTTGAAGCATTGATCATGACCGAACTAGAATCCACCTCGCGAATAAAACGCATAGCACGCGGATGATGTTCAGTAACAATGGTTTCACTGTGCTGAGAGCTGTAGTGATTAATATGCGCTATCGCTTCATCAAGACCGGCAACAACCTTAATGGCCAATATGGGCGCTAAATATTCTTCGTACCAATCGTCTTCGGTCGCTGCTACCAACTTAACATCACTCGAGGTACTGGCACTGATAATACGTAACGACTCTTCACAGGCGCGTAATTCAACTCCGTGTGTCGCATAAGCTTTGGCCAGCTGTGGCAGAAGCGATTCAGCTACATCTTTAGCGACTAACAACGACTCAGCGGTATTACAGGTGCCATAACGCTGCGTTTTCGCATTCACGGCAATATTAACAGCCATAGCCTCATCGGCACTGTCATCAATATAGACATGGCAATTGCCATCAAGATGCTTAATGACAGGAACTCGCGCATCACGACTAATTCGCTCAATCAAACCTTTACCGCCGCGAGGAACAATCACGTCAACGAATTCGGGCATGGTAATTAATTGCCCTACTGCTTCTCTGTCAGTCGTTTCAACTACTTGAACAGCCGTTTGCGGCAAACCCACTTCAGCGAGCGCAGCCTGAATACAGGCAGAAATAGCTTGATTAGAGTTTATCGCTTCAGAACCGCCGCGCAGTATCACTGCATTGCCCGATTTCAAACATAAACTGGCCGCTTCGACCGTCACATTTGGACGGGACTCATAAATAATGCCGATAACACCTAATGGCACGCGCATTTTACCGACCTGAATACCTGAAGGTCGTGAACACATATCATTGATACCGCCAATAGGATCAGCCAGTGCAGCAACCTGCTCCAAGCCTTCTAACATGCCATCAATGCGAGCATCCGTAAGCTCAAGACGGTCAAGCAGCGCGGCTTCCAAACCGTTGGCCTGCGCATTCGCTAAATCGACAGCATTCGCCTCAATTAAGGCTGAACGGGAGGCTTCTAAATGACGAGCAATCGCCAATAACGCGCCATTTTTATCCCCAGTAGAAGCTGATGACATGGCGCGACTGGCTGAACGCGCATGCTCACCCAGCGTTTTCATATATTGATCAATATTCACGACTTTATCCTAAAACATTTGATCGGCTATTCTCTCATAGTATGGTGGTTTCGTAACTAGCTAGCGACCCGAGTGCATTAATTCGTTAAACTAATTGCCATCAAACCGGCATCAATGGTTCAACCAATGCCCGACACTGAGCCTCACAGGAAACAATCGCATGAAAAAGCTACAAGCTTCATTAAAGCTGACCGAAATACGTCATTTAAATAATATCTTTGGCCGCACAATATTAATCGCCATTATGAGCTTCAGCTTGGCTGGCTGCCACGCGGTATTACTGGGTGGCGCTGCAGTGGCGGGCTATGAAGTCGCTAAAGATGAACGCAATGCATCAGACGTTGCTAGCGATACGCGAATTGTTGCGGATATTAAGCAGAAGTTACTACGTGATAAAGCCATTTCAGGATGGGATGTGAATGTGGATAGCTATAAAGGGGAAGTGACGCTGCATGGTAATGTTTCTAGTCAAACAGCCAAAGAGCGAGCGCTGCTAATTACTCAGAGCGTTAAAGGGGTAAACAAAATCAACAGTAAGCTTATTATTATTCCTAAAAACGATGAGTAACTCCGCTATAGCTTGGTTCAGCCAAGCTTAAAATAAGCGTTGAGAGCTGGAGATAATCAACAGCTCTCAACTGCATCATTACTTCAAATTTTCAATAACGTCGACAATTCGACCTGCCGCCTGCCCATCACCATAAGGGTTATGCGCTTTTGACATAGCATCATAAGTGGCTTCGTCCATCATCACCGCCTCTACATGCTCAACAATGGCTTGTTGGTCAGTACCGACTAATCTCACTGTACCAGCCTCTACCGCTTCTGGCCGCTCAGTCACACTGCGCATAACCAATACTGGCTTACCCAATGAGGGGGCTTCTTCTTGAATACCACCGGAGTCCGTCAGAATCAGCGATGAGCGATTCATCAACCAAGTAAAGGGCAAGTAATCTTGCGGATCAATTAAGGACACATTATCCAAACCCGACAAAATATCAAAAACCGGCTTTTGCACATTGGGATTAAGATGGACTGGATATACAAACTCCCAATCACTGTGTGCTTCTGCTAACAATTTAATCGCCGTACAAAGATCAACAAAACCTTGACCGAAATTCTCACGACGATGCCCCGTAATTAAGATCAGCTTTCTATCGGCATCTTGCAAGCGTTCAAATACACGTGGTGTCACGGCATCCCGCCAGACTGCATCATCATACTCAGCTAGACGTGACTTCACCCAAAGCAAAGCATCAATGACAGTATTACCTGTTACCGTAATGGAATCACTAGCAACGTTTTCACGCTGTAAATTGGCTTGTGATGACGCCGTTGGCGCAAAATTTAAACTCGCCACACGCCCAACAAGACTTCGATTCGCCTCTTCAGGGAATGGCGCTTGCATATCACCAGTACGAAGACCTGCCTCAACATGACCAATCGGAATCTGCTTATAAAAAGCAGCAAGGCTGGCTGCAAAACATGTCGTAGTGTCGCCATGCACCAGCACTAGATCAGGCTGATAATCATCGAGCACATCACGCAATCCAAGCAAAATTCTCGAAGTAATATCGTACAAGTCTTGATTCGGTCGCATTAAATCCAAATCATAATCGGGAGTGATTTCAAACAAACCCAAAACTTGGTCTAACATTTGGCGATGCTGCGCCGTCACACAAACACGGCTTTCCAGTGAAGTACTGGCTTGCAATGCCAATACCACAGGAGCCATTTTTATTGCTTCAGGGCGCGTACCAAAAACAGTTAAAACCTTATAAGGCATAATTTAAAACTCTGTATAGACGCTACTGAATATTTTCTAAGGTCGCTAATGCAACATCAAAACCTGAATAGCGTTTTGATGGATCTTCTCGACCATCCTGAACCGCTAGTTCAAGATGAACTTTGGCATTAGCAGAGTCTTCTAATTTATAAAACGCCATACCTAAATGGTATTGCAATAAGCTAGAGCTACCCACTTTATCAACGGCTGCTTGTAAATAAGTGACCGATCTATCATATTCACCCGTTAAGTAAAGTACCCAGCCCACTGTATCCAAGAAAGCAGGATTTTCAGAATCCTGTAAATCTGCAATAAGTGCATTCGCCGTTTTAATATTTTCAGGTGTATTTAAAAACTCAGCATATAGCATCGCTAAATTATTTTTTGCCGACAATGCATTTTCATCAGCATCAATCATCGATAAATAAATTTCACTAGACTTTTGGAAATCGCCAATCTGATAATAAAAATTAGCCATATCAAACGCAAGGCCTTGATCCTGAGTAGCTGCCAGACCTCGCTCTAGCACAGCAATAACGCTATCTTTATTGCGCTGAAAGCCATAGATTTTAGCAAGCTGACGATAAGTGATTAATAATTTATCATTTAATGATAACGCCTCTTCCAACTCAACAATCGCCAAATCTAACTTGCCAGATTGGGCTAGTAAACTACCAAAAAGATGACGACAATGCGCTTGATCAGGATAACTTTCACAATGACCACCAACAAAAGCCACTGCTGCCTCTAAGCCATCCTGCTGAGTAATGAGTGAAGATAGTCCAGTTAATGATTCAACACCCTTTGGCTCAGCCTTAAGTGACGCTTTAAGATTTTTAATAGCAGAATCATTCTCTTCTAGACGAGTATCGAGACCTGCCAATAAAAAATAACCCAAGGCACTGGATTTTTCAGAATCAACCAATCGATTTGCAAATGATCGCGCCGCATCCCAATCTTCTTTCAATACTAACAATTTAACTAAGTTCGTCACTAAGCTGGCGTTATCGCCCTCAAGCTCTAATGCTTGACGAATATAACTTTCAGCTTCTTGGTACTGCTCAGAAGAAATCGCTAAACGTGCAGCACTTGTTAGTACCGACAGATCAGGCTCCTGAAGCGTCATTAATTTTTTATAATTATCTAAAGCAAGACCTTCACTCCCCTCTAACTCCTGCGCGCCGGCTAATAAAGTCATAGCCATAATCGACTCTGGATCATTTTTCAGAATAACTCGGAGATCCGAGATACCGTCTTTAATCTCACCATTACTCAAGCTTAATCGCGCTCGCGTTAATAAGGCATCCGAATTTTCAGGTTCAATTTCAAGTACTTCTGAAAGTAAGTTATTCGCCTTATCAACAGACTCTTCCTGAAGGTAAATACTAACTAGTATATTTCTCGCCTCAATAGAACCCACGCTTCGTGGATCTCTATCAACAGCCGCTTCAAGTACACTTACAGCAGAATCTTTATCACCCGTGAATAAATGCAACTGAGCTAACGCTGCAGAAAACTTACTTTGATCTTTATCTTTATCTAAATAATTCTCAGCTTGCTCAATGGCTCTCTCTTTCGAACGCTGCTGAAGTAAAAAAGAAATAATCGATAACTTTGCTGATATATCATCTTCGTTATTCTCAGCAAAACCTCTCAATACGGCCTCGGCCGCATCTAAATTTGATTCTCGAACATAGTACTTAGCTAATGTTTGTGTGTAACGAGCCTCTTCAGGAAACTTATCCGCTAATCCAATTAACTCGGTCTCAACAGCTTCAGTTTTACCCATATTTTCTAGCAATGAAATTTTCATAGAAATAATTCTAACTTCATCTGGGTTGGCTAGCTGCCCACGCTCTAAAACCGCTAAACCTTTTTCGTTCGATTTTTCATTAAAATATTTTTGCACCATAACACCCAGCGCTTCTGTCGAGCCTGGATCAATCAATAATGCCTCTGCTGCAACCTCTTCAGCCTTAGCAACCTCACCCTGACCTGCAAGTGCAAGTGCTTTATAACCAAGGATTAATGCATTATTACTCTCAATAGCTAGTATAGAATTAGAATGCTCGATGGTTTTATCATAATCTTTTACCGCAATATAAATCTTTGCCATCGAAGTATGTGCAGCAATGTTATCTGGACTTTCA
>JABIQF010000171.1 GCA_018668095.1 Cellvibrionales bacterium | reverse complement strand
TATCACCTGAATAAAATAAGTTTAAAGGAGAAAAGTTATGAACAAGTTTAAAAAAATTACCCCTATTGTTCTATCCACGGTTTGTTTTTCGATAACATCAACACTGCATGCGCAAGAGCGTTTAATTGAAGAGGTTATCGTTACAGCGACTAAGAAAGAACAGACACTTCAAGAAATTCCTATTGCAGTGAGTGTTACCTCTGCAGATACTATTCAAAAAGCAGGTATCCTTGATCTTAAAGATCTACAAAGTGTCGTGCCATCACTACGAATCAATACGCTACAAAACTCAACCAATACGAACTTTACTATTCGTGGCTTCGGTAATGGCGCCAATAACCCTGGCATAGAGCCTTCAGTTGGTGTCTTTATTGATGGAGTCTACCGATCGCGTTCAGCTGCGCAAATTGGTGACTTACCTAATTTAGAGCGCGTGGAAGTATTGCGCGGTCCACAAAGTACGTTATTTGGTAAGAATGCATCAGCAGGCGTAATTAGTGTTGTGACTCGTGCACCTGATGGTGAATCACGCGGTAAAATTTCTGCTACGGTTGGCAATTTAGATCAGCGTGTTTTAAAGGCGCAGGTTGAAGGTGCATTAGCTGATAATATTGCTTTTGATTTAGCCGGCAGTCTGAATAAACGAGATGGATATAATGAAAATGAAGTGACTGGCACACAACTTAATGATCGTGACCGTGAGGCGTTACGTGGTCAGCTTGTTTTTACGCCTAACGATACAACCAGCATACGTGTAATTGCTGATTATGATTCGATTGATGAAGTGTGTTGTGGTGTTAATAATATTTTTCAGTCGCCTTTAGAGGCGTTTATTAATTCGCAAACCGGCGCAGAGGTTAATGCTAATCAACCTCTAGCTTTAAGTGTTAGGCACAATAATGATTCCGCTAACGCAATCACTAATAAGGGTTTATCAATTCAAATTGATAAAGACTATGATGGCATGGCGCTAACCTCAATCACCTCTTATCGAAGTGCCGATTCTTTTTATGCTATTGATGCGGATTTTTCTACAGGTGATTATCTTGTCAATTCGGTTGATACGCAGATTGATACGTTCACCCAAGAATTTCGTTTATCTTCAACCGGCGACAATGCTGTCGATTGGATGATAGGGGGGTTCTATTTTGATGAGCAGATTGATTTTAAAAATGATTTAGATTACGGCGATGAATTTAGATCATTCATTGATGCTTTAACTATTGCGCCAGGCCCCGCACCTGCTCCTGGGACTTATCCTTTGGATCTAGTGCAAGGTGTTTCTCAGCTTGCTAGCTTAATAGCGCCTACAGATACCTTTTTCTCTGGTGATGATGGCATTAACGAAGCAGCTTCTTTAGATAATCAGGCTTTCTCTTTATTTGCTCAGGCCGATTGGCATATCAGTGATCGGTTGACGGCTACTTTTGGTTTTAATTATACCGATGATAAAAAAGAGTCAACCTTGAATCAGCCGAACACGGATGTGTTTAGCTCTTTGGATCTCGAGGTGTTTGGTGCGTTTTACGACACGGTTGAAGGTTCGGCACCAACTTTGCCTAGCTGGGACGATATAGGTGGTTTTACCCCAGGAACTCACTCAGTGATATGTCCGGCCTTTGATCCGGCCAGTGAGACATGTAATTTTTTCCTTCCGCTTCAAGCAGCTCAGTTTCTACCGCCATTACAGGGTTATCCCAATGCGGTTGAGGACGGTAAAAGTGCTGATGACAAACTCACTTATGCATTTCGTTTAGCGGCGGATGTTAATGATGATGTCAGTGTTTATGCCAGTGTATCGACCGGCTTTAAAGCTACCTCATGGAACTTGAGCCGTGATTCACGTCCTACGGCAGATAATATTGCGGGGCTAGGCGCCAATACTGAGAATAATTTGACGTCAGGTACGCGATTCGCCGGCCCCGAAGAAGCCACTGCTTATGAAATTGGCTTAAAGGCTACCTTTGCGCGCGGCTCACTCAATGTGGCTATTTTTGATCAAAGCATTAAAGGCTTTCAGTCTAATGTCTTTTTAGGCACTGGGTTTAATCTCGTGAATGCTGGCGAGCAATCAACTCAGGGGATTGAATTTGATTTGGCTTACTACCCTACAGATGCATTACGTTTAACCTTAGCGGGTACGTTCTTAGATCCTAAATATGACTCTTTTGAAAATGCGGCTGTACCCGAAGGCAGTGCCTTTGATGCGATAATCACATCGGAGAGTTCGCCGAAGCCTGATGATCTTGATGGTTTTCTTAGCGATGGTATCGGCTCACTTACTGGTCAAACGCCTGCAGGTATTCATGAAGTGAGTTTGTCGGCATCGGCAACTTACAGCTTTGTGTTATCTAATGGCATGGATGGATTTGTGCGAGGTGATTATCAATATGATGATGCCGTAGCGACAAATGATAATGTGCCAGCAGAACTTTCGATTGAGGAAGTCAAGAACCTTAATGTCTCTATAGGTTTAGTAATGGATGATGGTTTGAGTATGTCGATATGGCATCGTAATATAACTAATCATGCGACAACGACTACGGCATTCCCAACGGTTGCGGGTACCCAAGGTTATTTCGGTTATCGCAATCAACCTAGAACTTATGGTTT
>JABIQF010000179.1 GCA_018668095.1 Cellvibrionales bacterium | reverse complement strand
ACATCTTTTCTAACTAAAGAACCACCTGTAACAAATAATACCCATTCACCAAAAACATCTAAGGATAAACTTCGAGCGAGTAAAGCAAACCCACTAATTCCTAAGATAGCGATTACGAGATTCCCCGTTAATGACAAGAAATTATCTTAGCCAGTGAGATGATGGTCTTGTCTGACGAAATAGAGTGTATGTCATCAGAAATACGTAATAAAAAATGCTTTAGTAATAATTACTGTAACAAAAAGCACTTTACTGAAAAGTAAAAAGCACCTACCAAATATCGGCAAGTGCTTTTTGGTTAGGCTGGTTTAAATTTACGCTCAATTTAAACCAAAACTGTTACTTTAAAATGTTAACCAATTTAAAGTAACAGTTAGATATCAATAATACAGTGACTTAAGAAGCAAAGAATAACTATGCGACAGCACTGCGATATCTGCTTATAAACCTTTATAGTAAACCGTATTGCTTAAGCTTCTTTCTGAGCGTTCCGCGGTTTAGGCCCAGTAAGTGTGCGGCTTTAGTCTGATTGTTTCGCACATACTTCATTACTTGCTCAAGAAGTGGCGCTTCGATTTCAGACATAACCATTTGATAAACATCCGAAACCGGTTGTCCATCTAGGTGTTTAAAGTAGTTAGCCATTGCTGATTCAACGTTCTCACGCAAACTGGCCGTTGAATTAGCAGCTGCTTGTGATTGATCAAGCTGTGGTTCGGCTTGATTTGAAATTGGCTCATGCAAAAAAGAGTCGCTATTGCTCATGCTGCGATGTCCCCTGTAGTGTGAAGTTCCCCAAAAAAATGTTCGACGTGCTCCAGTTGAGCGTTACGGCTACTTAACTGGTTGAACTGCTTTTTAGCAGTTTCTATATTGGTGATAAGTTGTTTTACTTCTTGTTTTAATCCCTGACTTTCCACCGAATCTAAATCCTTGTTATTGTATGAATCGACAAGCACTTGGATCATTTGTTCAAAATACCAACAAATATGCTTTCGACTAATTCTTACTGCGAGTTCTGTGTGTTTTTCTGTATTGCGTTTTTTCTTACAGTCTTCGCTTTTAGAGAATGTTTCTAACCGTTTTGTAAGGTTTACATTATTATCGCTATTACAAATTTCATGATAATAATCATGAATATGCATTAGATGTTCCATTATAAAGCGTTCTTGGATTCTTGTGTGATTTAAGTTCAATGATTTAGCTGTGAAAAGTTCGCTTGTCGTTTTTTTATTATTAAGTAAATCATTTATTTCAGAAAAAATCCAAGGTCTACCTTGTGCGCCACGGCCTATCATTACGCCACTGGCACCCGTGTAATTCAACACGGTTTTCGCTTTCACTGCTGATCTAATATCCCCGTTAGCAAACACGGGGATATTAACTGCTTGAACAACTTCCCCTATGGTATCGTATTCTGCCAAGCCATGGAACCTGCAAGCACGTGTTCGACCATGAACAGCGAGGGATTGAATCCCTAAATCTTCAGCAATTTTAGCTATTTCAACGGCATTTCGGCTTTCTGGATCCCATCCAGTTCGAATCTTCAATGTCACGGGCACATCAACGCTGCCAACGACGGCGGTTAAGATGGCTCTGACAAGGTGGGTATCTTTCATTAATGCTGAGCCGGCGAGCTTTTTGCAGACCTTTTTGGCTGGACAGCCCATGTTGATATCAACAATTTGCGCCCCAGATTCCACTTGGTATCGGGCTGCAGCCGCCATCTGAAGGGGTTCTGTACCTACAATTTGGATAGTTCTAGGTTCTGCATCATCGGGATTAGCTAGTCGTAACTGCGATTTTCGAGTTTCTCGTAACGCTGGATTACTGCCGCTCATTTCGGCTGTTACCATGCTGGCACCCAAGCGCCGGCAGATCTGCCGAAATGGAAAATCTGTTACGCCTGCCATTGGGGCTAAAACGGCCCTTCCGGCCAATTGATATGGGCCAATATTGATCATTTTCTTCTATTAAGTGAAAGCTTTTTATCTCGTGTTTATCTCTGTTGTACACCTTTTGCGCATAATAAAGTGAATGCTTATCACTTATCAACTCTATTTGCAGAGCCTTTAGCTGAAATGATAGGAGCCTTTAGCTGAAATGACAGGACTGGAAGCTTCAATAGCTCAAAATAATATAACGATTTATCTTAGTTCGATGTTGTAGTTCACCGCTGCGGGTCCTGGATCAATAATTGAAAGAGCAATATGGACTGGCGTTGCCGGAGGAAGGTGTTGGGCATTTTCGAGTTCGCCGCGCAAATAATCGGCAGCAGTAAAGTAGAAGTCATTTAATAGCTGCTCTTTTATATTGCTAAATTGCACATTAATAGTAGGAAAGGGCAGTGGCTCTTTAGTCATATTGAGAATAACGGCTTCTAGCAATAAGGTGTTTTCTTGTTCGGGATGGCTAGTAACGGTGTTACTTATAATTCTGAGTGATTGTGCTAGGTAAGCGTTTTTGTGCTCGCTTGGGCCACAGCTAATCACTGGATCAGCGAGCCGGCAGGCTAATTGATAGGTATCTCGCCAGCGAGGATGGTCCTTAAATTGGTCGGGATGGGCCAGTAGCCAGTGAAGGCTTAACGCAAAAACCAAAACGAGACAGACACTCGCGCCAATAATGCCGAATATTCGATTTTTGAGTGGCGGTTTTTCGTGAACATCCATTTCAATGGGAGGCGCATCTATTATTGGCGGCGTCTCAAAGTGAACCATGGACTCGATGAATGGCTCTTGGCGCTCATCATTTTGAGGGATATCTTGGTTCGTCTTTATAGACAGATTATTGTCGGCTTTATGGGAGCTTAGATTGCTGTCATCTATTTCAGGCAATGAATCGAGTAAACGCTCGTCGCTAGTATTTTTTAAGCGCTCATCGCTAGTATTCTTACTGCCGATTGCTGTTGAGGTTTTTTCTTTAGGCGTGTCGTCCAATGTGTTTCTGTGATGAGTCATTTGATGATCGATGGCAGAGAACACCTGCATGCATGCCCCGCAGCGAACGCTACCATTAGCGATATTCAGTTTTGTTTCATCGACGACGAAGCGAGTTTTGCAGTTAGGGCATTGACTGATCATGAGTAAAGGCGCTTCCAGTGCTTTATATCTGATTAGCTAATTATGCTGTATAGATGCGATTAATAAATGCGATTCAACAGGCTGAGCAGTAGATAGCTGATACGTAATCAATAAAGTTTACTAAAAGACATCACTATATAAATATCTGTCGAACTTAACTGAGAGCTGTATCTAGTTTAGCTGGTTGGTGATGATTTTTTTCCGCTGAGGCGCATCCATTCATCGCGATTGGCGAAGGGGTCAAAATCGATATGGGGCTCATAAGCTTCTGCGACTGAACTGGCTTGATGATCTAAGATGCCGGATAAAATAATTTCGCCATCGCTATTAATGAGGCCTGTTAAATTATCAACTAAGGAGATGAGTGGGCCGGCTAAAATATTCGCAATTACTAAGTCGAAGCCGTCAGCAGCAATGCCTTGTTCGGCGAGTATTGCCGATAGTTTCTCAGGCTTGCAAACGATTAAATCAGTATCGCTGATAGCGTTTTGTGCGGCATTTGAGAGAGTGGCGGCTAATGCCTGAGGGTCATTGTCGACGCAAATGGCTTGCTTGGCGCCAAGCAAAAGCGCGGCAATGGCGAGAATGCCCGAGCCGCAACCATAATCAATAATGATTTTATCTTTTAATGAGGCTTGCTCTAACCATTCGAGACAAAGAGCCGTCGTTTGATGAGTGCCTGTGCCAAACGCTAAACCAGGATCTAACGCAATATTAATTGCATCGGGCTCTGGGGGCTCATACCAACTTGGACAAATCCATAATCTCTCACCAAAGCGCAGAGGTTCAAAGTCGTTTAACCAACTGCGTTCCCAGTCTTGATCATCGAGTTTTTCAAAGCGGTAATTGGGTGGAGTGCCGCCCAATAATTTCAACAGGCGATCAATGATTTTTTGTGAGTCGCTATCACCGTCGAACAATGCGGTTAATTGAATCGCATCCCATAGAGGTGTTTCGCCTACGCCGGGTTCAAGCAACGGTTGGTCGGCATTATCTTGCAAGGTGACTGAGACGGCACCCAGTTGCAGGAGTGCCGTCTCAATATCGCTAGCGCTGGCCGCGCTGGTATCAATATGCAGTTGCAGCCAGCTCATTGGCGTTATTTAGCTTCGCTTTCTAGTTTGTGCTCTAAATAGTGGATGTTTACACCACCGCAGCGAAATTCTGTATCTTTGACAAGTCGTTGATGCAGTGCCGTATTGGTTTTGATGCCGTCAATTACCAACTCATCTAATGCGTTAGACATACGCGTTAGTGCTGTCTCGCGGTCGGCAGCATAAGTGATAATTTTTGCAATTAATGAATCATAGTGAGGAGGCACTTTATAGCCGCTGTAGATATGAGAATCAACGCGTACGCCATTTCCGCCGGGCGCATGATAATGCTTAATCAAACCTGGGCTTGGCATAAAGGTGTCAGGATCTTCAGCGTTAATTCGGCATTCAATAGCATGGCCGTTAAATTTAATATCGTCTTGCGTCATTGAAAGCTTTTCGCCAGAGGCAATTAATAACTGCTCTTTAACAATATCAACACCCGTGATCATTTCAGATACAGGATGTTCTACTTGTACGCGCGTATTCATTTCAATAAAGTAAAAGCCGCCATCTTCGTATAAAAACTCAAAGGTGCCTGCGCCGCGATAACCAATTTGAATACACGCTTGCGTACATGATGCTGCTACAGCATTTCTTAAGTCATCAGGAATTAAAGGTGCTGGTGCTTCTTCAATGACTTTTTGGTGACGACGCTGCAATGAACAATCGCGATCACCTAAATGAATAGCTTGGCCTTGGCCGTCGGCAAGCACTTGGATTTCAACATGGCGTGGATTACCAAGAAATTTCTCTAAATAAACAGTGTCATCACCAAACGCGGCTTTTGATTCTGCTTTAGTTAAAGCGATAGAGCTAATTAAGCTCTCTTCTTCATGAACAACACGCATGCCTCGACCACCGCCACCAGCTGCCGCTTTAATAATAACGGGATAGCCAATTTCTTTAGCAATACGAATTGAACGCGCTGCATCATCAGTGAGTGGGCCGTTTGAACCGGGAACCGTTGGTACGCCGGCTTTTTGCATCTCTTGGATAGCGGCGACTTTGTCACCCATAATGCGAATAACATCGGCTGTAGGACCAATAAACTTAAAGCCGCTCTTTTCGACTTGTTCAGCAAAATCGGCATTTTCAGCTAAAAAGCCATAGCCCGGATGAATACCATCGGCATTAGTGACTTCGGCGGCACTAATAATAGCGTGGCTACTTAAATAGCTTTGTGTTGATGAGGCTGGTCCAATACAGACAGCTTCATCGGCGAGGCGAACGTGCATTAAATCAGCATCGGCAGTACTGTGAACGGCGACGGTTTTTATTCCGAGCTCACGACAAGCGCGAAGTATTCTTAATGCGATTTCACCGCGATTGGCGATAACGACTTTGTTTAGCATGGTGATGAATCCTGTGGGTCACTGACAATAGAGTGCATAATCATTTTAGGCATTAGTTAATTATGGATGGCGTGCAAGCACGACATTGAATTAAGCGATAATGACTAGCTGCTGATCAAATTCGACAGGTTCACCATCTTTAACAAGAATCGCTTGAACAACACCTGATTGGTCAGCTTCGATTTGGTTCATCATCTTCATTGCTTCAACGATACATACAACATCGCCTTTATTAATGCTTTGACCAACTGTAATAAACGGAGCTGCTTCAGGTGATGCTGATTGATAGAAAGTTCCTACCATTGGTGAGCAAACGGCATGGCCAGCTGGAACGTCACTTTCAACCGCTGCTGGAACGGCCGCGGCTGGGGCTGCTACTGGTGCGGCAATAGGCGCTGGTGCCGCTGCCGGTGCAGCAACCATTTGTACTGTATTTCCACCGCGACTAATACGAACAGATTCTTCACCTTCTTTAATTTCAATTTCTTGAACGTTAGATTCTTCTAATAGCTCAATCAATTTTTTAACTTTTCTAATATCCATAAATAGGTTCTCACTTAATTAGGGTGGTCATGTTGCAGTGCGCAACATAGTAAAGGTGGTTAGTTATAAAGTTTTGGCGTTACCGTTTAAGTTTTCACTTGCTCGATAGCCGCGTTCAATGCTAATTCATAGCTTTGAGCGCCAAGCCCCGAGATAACGCCTACAGCAACATCCGATAAAAACGACTTATGCCTAAAGCTTTCACGGGAATAAATATTCGATAAATGCACTTCAATAAATGGGATTTCAACCCCTAAGAGCGCATCTCGCAATGCAACGCTGGTATGCGTAAGCGCTGCAGGATTAATAATAATAAAGTCAGTATTGCCAAGGGCTTGATGAATACGCTCAACCAGCTCTACTTCGGCATTACTTTGAAGCGTCTCGACCTTACAGCCCTGTTTTTGGCCTATAGCGATTAAGCGCTCATTAATATCGGCCAATGTATCAGTGCCATATTGCTCAGGCTCTCGGGTGCCGAGCAGGTTTAAATTTGGGCCGTTCAGTACCAGAATTGTAGGCATCGTCTTAAAACAACCTCGATCTATGAATAGAAGAGAACAATAGCTTGAAAATATGAAAGAAGCGCTATGCTAGGGTCTAAAGTAGACGATTGCAAGGGTGTTTTAGATGGATGGGCGAATTTAGCGACAATTGACGGTATATCATGTGTTTTTTGAAGATAATTACTAGGTGTTCAGTGCTATGGCAGGCTAATTTTTCGTGTTTGCACGGGGTAGCATAGGCCTGCTTCAGCACAGCCTTGATACTGAATGCTTAATTGCGGCCGATTATTGAATGAGTTGTTGACGGTGGTGAGATTCGTAATGCGCTCCATAGGCAGTGTAGCAATGGCTTGATAGTAATAAATCTCAACAGGACCAAAGTAATCATCGGTTGTTTTGATGCCTTGGCTAAAGCTTGTTTCAGTGGTTAATGATTGCTGCTCAATGCTGCCATCTGCTTTAGGAATATCCATAATCACAGAAAAAGCATGGCGGTAAAGGTAGTGTTCGGGGGCGATAACCCATATCAGTGTGGCGGTATCATCATCTATATTGAGTGAAAATGAAAAGGCATCATCGACAGCCAGAAAGGTCGTTGCATTATGGAGCGCGGTATTCTCTGCATTATTAGAGAGCCATTGCGGATCGGCATCACTTTTTAAGCCGCCAGCCACTGCATTCGCTGTTATTGATGCGAGTATTAATAACAAAGTGGCGGTCAGATTATTAGTTATCATTCATGATCTCAGTATTCAAAAATGGCGTATTTACCATGCTAAGCGCATATAACGTGGACGAATGGTTATAGCTTATATTGTTTGTTTAAGTCATTAGTTTAGCTTGGTTTCGCTTTGTCCGCTTGTCTTGTTAATGTTTCGACTGGGGTCTGCGGCAATAATTCCATCCGCACTCGGAATCGGCATGAACTTAAGACCAGCAATGTTATAGTGTGGGCAGCGCTTTTTTGTGAAAAAATATTCATTGGAGAATTAAATGTTGTCACGTGTCACCTCTATTTTTAAGGCATTAACTTTATGTGCCACAGTTTTACTTTCGATCGCGCCACTTCAGGCTGCCGAAAAAATTGAATCGGCGCTAACAATAAACGATGCGTATTTTCGACTGATGCCACCAGGCCGCTCAATGACCGCTGCTTATATGACATTAACGAACAACAGTGGTGAGACGCAAGTTTTAACGTCATTGCGCTCCGATAGTGCGGGCAGTGTTGAACTGCATCAACATACACATATAAATGGCATGATGAAAATGCGTAAAGTTGATCAATTAAGTATTGCTGCTGGCGAGTCGATTGAACTTGTTCCGGGCGGCTACCATCTAATGTTATTTGGCGTGCAAGATGGTTTAGGTTTAGACGATACCATGGTTATTGAACTGCAACTTGAGTCGGGCAAATCTGTTATTGTTAATGCCAAAGCCAGTTCGTTTAAGTAGGCCTAGTTTAAGTAAGTACGATTGCAGCTTGATTCGCCGAGTAAAGTTGAGTTGCATGCAAGTTATGCAAGTTATGCAAGTTATGTAAGCAATGTAAGTTATGTAAGCAATGTAAGTTATTTAATATGAATAGATAAGCGGCTTTAAATAACTACCCTATGACTAAACATGGCACGAACAGATATGACATTGAACAGATACAACATTGAGCAGATACAGCATAAAAGAGTGAGATAAGAACGACTGATGGATATGTTTGATCGTATTAAAATGACCAAAGACGATATTGCTGACTGGTGGGATAGCGGCGTTATTCCGCGTGCTATTGGCGGTTTTTTGGTGTTTTATATTCTTCTTTGTACGGTTTTAGCCTTTATGTGGTCCAGTGAGCCTGAGCTATTTGATGTCGCTGAGCGTGCTACGCACATTAGCGAAGAAGAGCAGGGCACAACGGTAACGGGTTCAGTCACTGCTGTAGCCTTAATTGAAGTAGCAAGTACCTTGTTAGATAAACGCGGTGGTTTTTTATCTAACGATATTTTACCGCCGGGGGTGTTGTTAGATAACATTCCTAGTTGGGAATTTGGCGTCTTGGTTCAAGTGCGAGATCTTGCACGTGTGATGCGAGAAAGTTTTAGTCGTTCTCAATCGCAATCTACAGAAGATATCGATTTAGCGATTGCCGAGCCTAGGTTTAATTTTGATAATCACAGCTGGATACTGCCTCGTTCTGAGGATGAGTATCGAGAAGGCGTTGAATATACGCGCGACTATTTATTGCGTTTATCCGACCCTGATCAAAGCACCTCACAGTTTTATGCGCGAGCAGATAATTTAAATGCTTGGCTGGCGACAGTTGAAACTCGGCTAGGGAGTTTATCGCAGCGATTAAGTGCAAGCGTTGGACAAAAACGATTAAACGTCGATTTGGCTGGTGATGCGGCGGCGGGGCAGTCGACCCGCTCACCACAAGAAATTGAAGTTAAAACACCTTGGAATGAAATTGATGATGTACTTTTTGAAGCCAGAGGAACAACTTGGGCTTTGATACACTTTTTAAAAGCCGTCGAAATCGACTTTGCTGATGTGTTAGAAAAAAAGAATGCTCGTGTGAGTGTGCAGCAAATTATTCGTGAGCTCGAGTCGACTCAACAGGCTATTTGGAGCCCAGTAGTGTTAAATGGCAGTGGCTTTGGTTTGTTCGCTAATCACTCGCTGGTTATGGCATCTTACGTCTCGCGGGCCAATGCTGGCATCATCGATTTAAGAGAATTACTTTCAAAAGGCTAAAATTTGTACTAAATTATTTAAATAATGAGCCTAAAGGCTTGTTTTGTCACCCAATACTGGAACCGTTAGAATGTTCGGCTAGTATTAACAATCATAATAAGTTTAATTATTCCCCTATAAACAAGAGTACTTAAAACGTGAATCACCAGACTGACGACACTCGTATTGACCAAATTATGGAATTGCTGCCACCGGTAGCTTTAATGGAGCGCTATCCGCTTTCAGCAACGGCAGAAGCCACGGTAATTGATTCGCGCCAAGCGATTCATAATATTTTAACGGACAAAGATGATCGTTTATTAGTGATTGTTGGTCCCTGTTCGATTCATGATACTAAGGCTGCTTTAGAATATGCTGCGAAGCTGAAAACTTTACGTGCGCAATATGCGGGCGAGTTAGAAGTAGTTATGCGTGTTTATTTTGAAAAGCCGCGTACGACAGTGGGTTGGAAAGGTTTGATTAATGACCCGCATATGGATGGCAGCTTTAAAATTAATGAAGGGCTTAGGGTCGCACGCGAATTACTATGCGGCATTAATGATATGGGCTTGCCTACAGCGGGTGAATTTTTAGATGTTATTTCGCCGCAGTATGTTGCCGACTTGACCAGTTGGGGTGCTATTGGTGCGCGTACAACTGAGTCGCAAGTACATAGAGAGTTATCATCGGGCCTTTCTTGTCCGGTTGGATTTAAAAATGGTACTAACGGCAGTATTCGTATTGCAATTGATGGTATTGGTGCGGCCAATAACCCTCACCATTTTTTATCGGTGACTAAATTCGGTCACTCTGCAATTATTGCGACTAAGGGCAATAAAGATTGCCATGTTATTTTACGCGGTGGTACTGAGCCTAATTATAGTGCCGAGCATGTTAATGGTGCTTCTGAGCAGTTGGCGGCGGCGGGTGTTAACAACAAAGTGATGGTTGATTTTAGTCATGCTAATAGTAGTAAGCAGTTTAAGCGTCAGATGGATGTGAGTACGGATGTTGCGGGTCAGATTGCTGGTGGTAATGCATCTTTATTTGGTGTGATGATTGAGAGTCATTTAGTTGAAGGTCAGCAGAAGGTTGTTGAGGGTCAGGCTTTGACTTATGGGCAGAGTATTACTGATGCTTGTATTGGTTGGGATGATACTGAGGTTGCTTTGGCGCAGCTGGCTGAGGCGGTTGTTGCTAGACGTTCTGCGAGTTGAGTTGATATTTTATTTGATGGTTTGCTCTTGAGTATTCCTGTTTGAAAAAAAACCGCTATTGTTTAGCGGTTTTTTTTTGGTTTTCGTTTTTTGGAGTTTTTAAGGTCAAGGGCGTCGGGGTTAACCTTTGTGGTAATCCCATGTTTTTTTTT
>JABIQF010000095.1 GCA_018668095.1 Cellvibrionales bacterium | reverse complement strand
TCTATTGTTCTTCTTGTTTGGACGGTTGCGGTTGTTTTGATTTTTTCGTTCTTTTGGTCAGTGTTAAGGATAAGTACATTTATTATTGTGACCAATGAGGGGCATCAGTTATGGGGCGACTTCGGAGGATGGTACTTTAGTGGTTTCTTCGTTTTTTTATGCTGGACCGCCACTTACTATAGCCTTTATTACTATAGTGTGGCCACCGCAGAAAAATATCGTCGTATTAAGCAAGTAGAGCGATCCCGGGGTGAGCGTGTTAAGCGGTTGAGTGCTGAAAAAAGTGCAGCTGAGGCCAAAATGCAAATGTTGAGATATCAGCTGAATCCTCATTTTTTATTCAATACATTAAATGCGGTCAACTCTCTTATTGCATCAAAAGAGTCGGTGCAGGCGAGGGAGACTATTGAGCAGTTAAGTATGTTTCTTCGGTATGCATTAAAAGAAGAGGCGACAGGCTGGATTTCACTCTCGAACGAGATTGAGGCTTTAAAGTTATACCTTGGTATTGAGTTGATTCGATTTGCTGATCGCTTAACTATTGAGTTTGATGTCGATGACACAGCACTCAACTTGCAGGTACCGAGTCTTTTATTACAGCCGATGGCTGAGAATTCTATTAAGCACGCTGTTAATGTATGTGAGGATGCCTGCATTATTCGTGTTTCAGCTAAGGTTGCTGATGGCTGTCTTGAATTGTCTGTGAGTGATGATGGTCCTGGAATAGCCTCTTTAGAGGATGGTGTCTTCTCTCAAGGTGACTTTGAGTTTAGCGGTTTGGGTGTTAGGAATATCATCGAAAGAATTAATAATGTCTATGGTGATAAAGCTAGCGTTGTTTTAGAAAATAAAAAAAATGTTGGCCTCAGAGTCTTTGTCAGTTTACCTATAAGAAATAATTTATGATAAATAAACAAGAAATGGATAAAAATCAAACGACTCCTTTTCGAGTTATCGTTGTCGACGATGAACCGTTAGCACGACGATTAATTATTGCTAGCCTAATGGATCACCCTGAGTTTGAAGTGGTTGCAGAGTGTGGGAATGGCCGGCAAGCTGTCGATGCTGTTGATAAATTGTCACCTGATTTAATGTTTCTTGATATCCAAATGCCTGGTCTTGGTGGTTTTGATGTGATCCGCTCACTTAGCTCCGATAAGATGCCTGCGGTTATTTTTGTTACCGCTTTCGATGCTTTTGCTATTGATGCTTTTGACGCCAATGCAATTGACTATCTTCTCAAGCCTATAAGTGAAGAACGGTTTTCTCGTGCGCTAGGGCGTGCGTTAGTGAGATTAAGGCAGGATCAAGCGTCTCATGCAGAGAAGCGTAATCTGTTTGGTGCCCTAAACGCGATAGCTGAGAGGGTTAGGGAAAAGTCTGAGGCGCAAACCGTTGGTCAGTCTAACGATCAAGATGAGAGGAAGATATCGATAAAAGACGGTGATTCGGTTATGCTGGTTGTCGAAAGCGATATTGATTGGGTAGATGCTGCTGGTGATTATATGTGTATTCATGTGAGTGGTAAAACGCATGTTATTCGCTCCACAATGCATGATTTGCTTAGCAGGTTAGATCAAAGTAAGTTTAAACGTGTTCACCGCTCAACCGTTGTGAACACAGATAGAATCGTTAGAATTCAAAAGCATATGAAGGGTGAGTACTTTTTACACCTTGATTGTGATGAAATTATTAAGGTGAGTCGACATTACAAAGAAGTAATAAGAGATTTTATTGATCGACAACCTTAATCTTTTACATCACTGCCATATGAAGTGGTCTATCCACCTTGTCTACAGGTGGCTCCCAGTTAGCGCAATCAATTTGTTTGATGTGTGCAGTTAGTGCAAAGTGCCGCAAACTTTCATTAGTAATGAAATCAACATCATAAATGATTTACAGATTGATGCTTAATTCGTATCTCCCTGACAAAAATCCAAAAAGTCATCAGGTCGGTATTAATTAGTGTCACGTTTAAAAATAATTGATAAAAATATTTAATAAATCACTGCTGCAAAGCAGGTTATCCGTACTAAGCAATTGGAATCAGAATGTATAAGCTATTAAAAGAAGCATCATTATTAACCTTGGTGGCCTTATTGTTAAGCGCTTGTGGTGGCAGCTTGAACGAAGGCAATACTGATGTCGCAATCGATGGCCCACCACCATCACGCGAATGGCAGCTAGTTTGGAGTGATGAGTTCGAGGGCTCTGTGCTTAATCCTGATTATTGGAATATTCAGATTGGTGATGGTAGAGCTTATGGCCTAACTAAGTGGGGTAATGGCGAAGCTCAATATTATACGGACTCACCCGATAATATCCGTGTTGAAGATGGCAATATGGTTATCACATCACTAGGTGATGGTGTGCCGATGTCAGAAGTTGATCCTGTTTACGGCAACCCTAATACCGATTATCCCTTCACATCGGCAAGGGTAACTACTAGCCAAAAAATTGAATTCACTTATGGCCGTGTAGAAGCAAATATTAAGATTGCTAGCACCGAAGGCTTATGGCAAGCGTTTTGGTTGCTGGGCTCTGAATCT
>JABIQF010000149.1 GCA_018668095.1 Cellvibrionales bacterium | reverse complement strand
CCTTCTTTCTAATAATTCTTTTGTTACCTAATTAATTTTTTCTTTAAATTCATTCTTATGCTGCCTGTTGCATGGGTAAAAATGATGATGTTCATAAAGTAAAAAAGAGACGGTTATCGGTTAGCTGATATCAGCTATGCAAATACGTTAATCAATATCTGAATGCTGATACGCTAGAAGAAGTGTTATGAAGGTGTTATGGAAGTGCTGGAGAAGTGATATATCCGGACTATATTGCGTGGAGCCAAATAGTCCGATGTCTATATCTATAATAAGGAGCGTAAGCTTTAGCCGCCCACTAAACTAATCATAACGCCAGCGGCCACGGCAGAGCCAATAACACCGGCTACGTTAGGGCCCATGGCATGCATCAATAAGAAGTTCTGTGGGTTAGCATTTAAGCCTACTCGGTTTGATACGCGTGCCGCCATAGGGACAGCCGATACGCCCGCTGAGCCAATTAATGGATTAATAGGCGTGCTCGACACCTTATTCATTAACTTGGCCATTAGCACGCCACAGGCTGTGCCAATAGCAAAGGCAACCATACCGAGCAATAAAATGCCTAGTGTTTTTAGATCAAGAAATTTATCGGCACTGAGTTTAGAACCCACTGATAAGCCTAAAAATATAGTGGTTATATTAATTAAGGCATTTTGGGTGGTGTCACTTAAGCGATCGACAACGCCACACTCACGCATTAAGTTACCAAGGCAAAACATACCTAATAACGGTGCTGCTGAGGGGAGGAAAAGAGCGACTAAAATTAACAGAACTAAAGGAAAGCATACTTTTTCAATTTTAGAGATGGGGCGCAGTTGCACCATCACAATTTGGCGTTCTTTCTCAGTGGTTAGTGCGCGCATTATTGGTGGTTGAATTAATGGAACTAAGGCCATATACGAATAAGCAGCGACAGCAATAGCACCGAGCAAATCGGGCGCTAATAAACTGGCCACATAAATAGCGGTAGGCCCATCAGCACCACCAATAATGCCTATAGCGGCAGCATCAGCGAGCGAGAAATCCATTAGCCCTAAAGAAGTTAACGCTAATGCGCCTAATACCGTAGCGAAGATACCAAATTGCGCGGCGGCTCCGAGTAATAGCGTTTTTGGATTGGCCAGAAGTGGGCCAAAGTCGGTCATCGCGCCAACGCCCATAAAGATAATAAGCGGTGCAGCACCGCTGGCTATCGATATGGTGTAAAAGTTATAAAGCATACCGTTTAAAAAACCTAAATCTTTAGCGGTTTGCTCAGCCAAAATATGCACGCTTGCCGTGGCAGACTCATAAGCGTGATAGATATCTTTACCGGTTTCCCAAGTAGCAAGCTGTAACGATTGAGCTAACGATTGCAATACATCGGGGTTACCGGAGTTAATCGCATTTTCAACCGCAGAGAATGCTAAGCCTGCGGCGGGAATGTTAGCTAATAAGCCACCAAAACCAATTGGGACGAGTAAGAGCGGTTCGAAGCCACGTTTAATCGCTAAATAGAGCAATAAAAGACACACAACTATCATTGAAAATTGGCCAAGAGCCATTTGATAGATGCCTGATTCGTACCAAAGCGAGAGTAATTTATCCATTAGGCAATCCTGTTATGCGACAGTGATAAGGGTATCGCCTACGGAGACGTAGTTCCCTTCTTTAGCGCTAACGCTTACGACCACACCCGAATGGGCAGCTCTTACTTCAGTTTCCATTTTCATGGCTTCTAGAATAATAATGACATCACCTTGTTGAATGCGCTCACCTGCAGCAACATTCACTTTAAAGATATTACCAGCAAGCGGTGCAACAACGGGCTGACCAGAATCGCTCGGTAATGACATAGCTGGCTTAGCAGCTGAAGTCGGTGTAATGGCCGAAATGTCACTGCCTTCAGCCACTTCTACAACATAGCTTTGTCCGCCCACATTAACCGTATAGGTTTCAGCTTGTCCCGCAGTTGATGCGGCGACTGGTGCAGCTGTTGACGTGTTTTCATTGCCAGTAGGAGCAGGTTCAAACATGTCGGCATTGCCACGATTTTGTAAAAACTTAAGTCCTATTTCAGGAAATAAAGCGTAAGTCAGTACATCATCAATTTCATTATCACCCGCGGCTAATTGAATATTTTTATCTTTGGCTATGGTTTGTAAGTCTGTCGTTAACTTATCGAGTTCCGATGTGAGTAAGTCGGCAGGGCGGCAAGTAATGGGTTCGGCACCTTCTAACACTTTTGCTTGTAACTCAGCATTCACGGGAGCCGGTGTTGCCCCGTATTCACCTTTTAAAACGCCAGCAGTTTCTTTTGAAATTGACTTGTAGCGTTCACCAAACATTACATTCATAACCGCCTGCGTACCAACGATTTGTGACGTTGGTGTAACCAGTGGAATAAAGCCAAGGTCTTCACGAACTTTCGGAATCTCTTCTAATACTGCGTCAAGTTTATCGGCTGCGCCTTGAT
Organism: Cellvibrionales bacterium; assembly: GCA_018668095.1. Lineage (GTDB taxonomy): Bacteria > Pseudomonadota > Gammaproteobacteria > Pseudomonadales > UBA7434 > UBA7434. The sequence continues at coordinate 5,879 of JABIQF010000149.1, read as the reverse complement.
CTTTTAATTGGCTTTCCATATTCGTTAGCATGCCGCCAGGAACTTGAGCAACTAATATGCGAGAGTCTACGCCGCGTAAAGAGCCTTCAAATTTAGCGTATTTCTTGCGAACTTCACGAAAGTAAGCAGCAATTTCTTCTAGCAGATCAATATCAAGGCCGGTATCACGATCGGTACCTTGAAGCATGGCAACCACAGATTCGGTTGGTGAATGGCCGTAAGTCATACTCATTGATGAAATAGAGGTATCTATATTATCGATGCCAGCTTCAATGGCTTTAAGTGCAGTGGCAGTAGACATGCCTGTTGTTGCATGACAATGCATATGAATTGGAATGTTCACTTCTTTTTTCAAGCGAGAAACTAATTCAAAAGCGACATAAGGCTTTAAAAGACCCGCCATATCTTTAATGGCAATGGAGTCTGCGCCCATTGATTCAATTTGCTTGGCTAAATTAACCCATAGGTCAATATTGTGAACAGGACTTAGCGTGTAAGAGATTGTGCCTTGTGCATGCTTGCCAACTTTACGAACAGCTTTGATGGAGGTTTCTAAATTGCGTGTATCGTTAATGGCATCGAATACACGAAATACATCGACGCCGTTAAATGCAGCGCGTTCAACAAAGCGTTCAACAACATCGTCGGCGTAGTGTCTGTAACCTAGAATATTCTGACCACGAAATAGCATTTGCTGTGGCGTATTCGGCATGGCTTTTTTAAGCTCGCGAATACGATCCCATGGATCTTCACCTAAGTAGCGGATACAGGCATCAAATGTTGCGCCACCCCAAGATTCGAGAGACCAAAAACCCACTTGATCGAGTTTCTCGGCAATCGGCAACATATCGTCTAAGCGCATACGTGTTGCAAATAAAGATTGATGGGCATCGCGTAATACGACATCAGTAATACCCAGGGGCTTTTTTATTTCACTCATGGTCGAACCTTGTAGTTGTGTCAATGTGGTTATATCGTCTTTAAACATTACTAAGCGCTATCTAGCTTAAAAGCTAAAAGTTAGAAGCTAAAAGTTAGAAGCTATATAAATTCGTTATGGCCTTTTAGGATCTATTTTTTATGGCGGGAGCGGTATTTATGAATAGCGGCGCTTATTACCGCAATCAAATGCTCATCATTATTAGAAGCCTTAGCGGCGGGCACTGCCGATGCTGTTGGCTCAGGTTTAGCAAACCGTTGCAGCAAGGCAGACATAGTCGTTGTAGCAATAATCAATAACACTAAAAACGTCAACACAGTACCCATGCCAAAGAGCATTAATTCAACGCCCTGCTGTATTAATTGGTTTTGCATTGTTTGATCCTATTTAGGGTTGCGGTCACAGCTATGATATACGGTTATACCTAACATTATGCTTATGTTTAGCGTTACGGTAGTGTTTATTGACTATCCATTATTCATAGCATTAGTGCCAGACAAGCCAAGCATCAAGCTGGGCCGTCAATTCAGCGGCGCATTATACGCGACAGTGGTAATAAATTTATAGTGAGAAATAAAATTAGATGCCCCAAGAGGCTATTTTTATTGAGACTAAGGCTGTTTTTATTCATAGTAGGGCGCAGATATGCACCAAAATGGCGCTTTAGCGATTTTTTGGGTGCGAACGCTAAAATATGACTCTTTTATAAGCAGGTTTTAGATGGGGACGGTGGCTTCCTGCGAAGTGATATTAGGGGTTCAGCTATTCAACATGGAAGTCATGCCTCTCACCTCAAAAGTGATTCTCTCAGTTGAAAGTATACAGGCTGTCCCGTAACATCGCGCGTGAAAACGCGCTGCTATATTCTAACGAAATTGTCGTGTTTGAGATTCTAAAGTCTGCTTCTTATTGGAAGCAGACAACCGAAAAAACCAATCGAAATTTACCAAGGTAATGTATTGAATGTCTAAGAGAGACGGCAAAATATTGTCCCTGTCAGGGATGAATGTGTCCCCAGAGAATGAAGGGCAATTGAAAGACTATTTTAAAGCAAATCCAGAAAAGGGTATGCACGGTATCGGCTTTAGCGCCTACGAAGAAGGGCAGGAGCCCGGTGATGAGCTAAGTTTGGCGCAAGTACAGCGCAGAATGACGATTATTAAGCCTTATGTGCAATGGGTGCGTTCTTTTTCATGCATACAGGGTAATGAGTTAATCCCTATGGTTGCTAGACAGCAGGGCCTCAAGACGCTGGTCGGTGCATGGTTAGGTGATGACTTAGAAAAGAATGAATTAGAAATTGAAGCGCTGATTAAACTAGCTCAAGATGGCTATGTTGATGTTGCTGCGGTAGGCAATGAAGTGATGTACCGTGATGATCTAACGGAAGAACAATTGCTTGATTATATTCGTCGAGTTAAAGCTGCTGTGCCAGATATTCCAGTGGGTTATGTCGATGCTTATTATGAATTTGAAGATCGCCCAGCGATTACTGAGATATGTGATGTCATTTTAGCTAACTGTTATCCTTTCTGGGAAGGTTGCTCAATTGAATATTCACTGCTATACATGAAGGATATGTATCGCAGAACTGAGAAAGTGGCGGCAGGCAAAAAGATTATTATTACTGAAACCGGTTGGCCGAACAAAGGCCAAACCTTTTACGGTGCAGTGCCTTCGCAAGAGAATGCTATTCGCTACTTTCTTAACACCCAACATTGGGCACAAACGGATGAGATTGATATTTTTTACTTCTCTTCGTTTGATGAATCATGGAAGGTAGGTGCCGAAGGAGATGTTGGTGCCTATTGGGGGTTGTGGGATAAAGACGAGAAACTCAAATACGTGTAAATTAAAATATGAATAATAATTCTTTACCATCTGCAGCACTTCCTTATGCGAAAGCCATTTGTTACTCAGGTTATCGCGACGGCCAAAGTCCTGAGACGGATGCACTGCCTTCGTACGAAGAAGTTAAGCAAGACTTACTCATTTTAAAAGGCGAGTGGCAGTCACTGCGCTTATATGCCAGTGATGCGCATTCTGAGATGGTATTGGATGTTATTCATAAAGAATGCATGCCTTTTGATGTGATGTTAGGGGCTTATATTACTGCTGAGCTGAGTAATCCTGAATGTCCTTGGGGTGCTGATTATTCTGCAGAGCAATTGCAGGAAAATAAAGAGCATAATCAAGCAGAAATTACTAAGTTAATTAAGCTGACTAACGCTTATACAAATATTGTCAGTTCTGTATCAATAGGCAACGAGGCTTCGGTGAGTTGGACTGACCATATGGTGCCCGTTGAAAGTTTATGTGCATATGCAAAGCAGCTTAAATCTGCCGTTAGTCAGCCAGTAACCTTTTGTGAAAACTATGTGCCGTGGTTAGATAAGTTAAGACCTTTGGTTGAAGAGATCGATTTTATTTCTATTCATACTTACCCAGTATGGGAATATAAAAGTATTCAGGAAGGTTTGGCTTACACCATTGATAATTATAATGCTGTGGCTGAAGCGTACCCCGATGTTCAAATTGTTATCACTGAAGCTGGCTGGGCGACTAAGTCAAACGGCCTTGGTATTGATGTTGATAAAGTCAATGAAGTTTATCAAAAACAGTACTTTCAGCAATTAATGGATTGGGCTGAGCAAGAGCAGGTGTTGATTTACTTTTTTGAAGCCTTCGATGAAAATTGGAAAGGTTCATGTGACCCACTTGAGCCTGAAAAACATTGGGGTTTATATAAAACCGATAGAACACCTAAGTTAGCTATGAGTAATAATGCGCAGCGCTAAAGCTTAGCGATTATCTTTCTATTGCCGTACGTGGCGACCTAAAATACGCCGGCTTTCTTTTTTTACCATAGGCCGGTTTCTGTATTCCCATAAAAGTTCACGGGCATTCTTGCCCGTTTCTTCAATTTTGACTATCGGTTCTGGATAATCTCGGCCGAGTTGAAATTCAAACATTTGTTCTTCCATTTGAGTGATTAACCAAGGCTGATGCGCCAATGTATTGGGGAGCACTTTTAACTCGGGTAACCATTGTTGAATAAATTCAGCATTGGGGTCTTTTTCTTCTGCTTGTTTAGTCGGGTTGTAAATGCGAATAGTGTGAATGCCGACAACACCTGCTTGCATTTGAAATTGCGGATAGTGAATGCCCGGCTCAAAGTCGAGAAATAACTTTGCTAAGTGTTCAACGCCTAAGCGCCAATCCACTAATAAATGATGGCATAAAAAGCTCACTAACATTGCGCGTGAACGAAAGTTGATATAACCCGTTTTGTGTAAGCAGCGCATAGAGGCGTCAATTAACGGATACCCCGTTTTTCCTTCTTTCCATGCTTTTAAATGTGTAATAGATTCTGCTGAATCCTCATCATGGTAGGGGAAGTCATAATAGGCGCGATTGATGGGCCGCCATTCCATATCCGATTCATTATCAAACTTTTGCATAAAGTGGCAATGCCAATGCAGGCGTGAAGCAAGTGCCACAAGGCTTCTGCGCCAGCCAGGTTTTTTCCAGTGCAGCAAAAGGGTTTGGTACATTTCTCGTAGACTGATGTTTCCCCATGCCAAATAAGGCGATAAGCGTGAGCAATATTTTCGGCTATTCAGTGGGCTTGAGATATTCCAGTAATAATCGATACCGCGTTTGTCATGGAAGTTGTTTAAGGTGTCCCACGCTTTTTTAGCGCCGCCTTGTTGAAATTCAACATCGATAACTTGCCAGTCTTTAATTAAGGTTTGTGGTGGTGATAAGTCCGGTTTAAGTGTGAGTGCATGCCACTGTGTTTGATTGAGATCTGTATTGGCCAAAGGAGCACGCATAACGGTTTTCCAGCGTTTGTCCCAGTCACGTCTATTTTTAGCACCACGAATCACTGCGCCTTGTTGAAATTCATGCCAGTGAATATGCTGCTCTTGCGTCCATTGCATAACAGCGATGTCGCGTTGATAGGTAAGGGATATACCAACTTCTTGGTGGCTATAAATTGATGCAATGCCATGTTCTAAATGCAAAGTCTCTAACACATTCATGGCTTCGCCATAGGCGATATGAAGTTTGGCGTTAACTGTATTGAGTTGTTGCTGTATATCTTGAAGTGACTGCCAAATAAAACGCCAGTGACGAATATCATAGTGTGGGTCGTTGATTAAACTGGGCTCAATAATATACAGCAGTACTACCGCGTTAGATTGCTGACTTGCCTGCATTAACGGGGGGTGATCCGTTAGCCGTAAATCGCGTTTAAGCCAAACAATATCAATCATTCAATGGGCCAGCCATTGGCGTCAATATGATCAATAACAGATTCATTAATATGGACGCTAGCATCACTGCCAAGCCACTGTTGAATGTATTCACCTTTGGGGTCAAAACGCTGCTGTTGCTTGATTAAGTCAAAATGCCGTCCTCCGTTATCATTGCTACGCGGGTCTGCACCCACACCGGCAAGATACTGCCAGTTTCCCCAATTAATAGCGGGGTCATAATCAATTAGCTGCGTTTCAAAATAAGCGGCCCCATAACGCCAATCAAGCTGTAACTCATTGACAAAGCAACTGGCGACAATTTGTCGACCACGGTTAGACATATAACCCGTTTCATTAAGCTGTGTCATACAGGCATTAACAAGCGGGTAGGGAGTGTTTGCATCGGTCCAGCATTTAAAACGATCGGGATAAAAGCTGCACAAAGGGCGTCTTTGATGAATGCCAGAAAAGCGAAATAAATCTTTTTGGTAAAATAAGGCATACCAGAAAAAATATTCGCGCCACAGTAATTCAAAGAATATCCAGTAGCTTGAATCGCTGCGTTCATGTTGTAGTTCAAAGTCGACGAGAGCGGCAATAACTTGGCGAGCCGATAATGAACCGTTAGCTAACCACGCTGAGAATTTAGTTGAGTTTTCCCAGCCGCCTAGAGAGTT
>JABIQF010000188.1 GCA_018668095.1 Cellvibrionales bacterium | reverse complement strand
CTGCTATTGCCAGTAAAAAAATCGAACGCAGCACTGGAGCCGACATCATCGTTATGCTCGCTGTCGCGCACCACAATGCCGATCATTATAATAGCGATACCGGCACACTGTTTCTCGATTATCTGTGCGACATACTGACTGCGTTAGTTAAACGACAGCTGTCATGATCATGCTTTTCATGACCAAAGCTCCCAAGTCATGCCTGACACTCCAACAATAAAGTCAGTGTCATCTGACAAAAACTCGCTGAATAAGGCGTACGCTTTATTTATTGAACATCTGACTTCTGTCCGTCGTTTATCATCACATACTATTTCGGCCTATGAAGCTGATCTTGGCCACTTTTGTCAGCATTGCGAATTAGCACAACGCCTCACTCTCAGCAGTATTGATAGTGAATGGATTCGACAGTACACAGCCAAACTGCACCGCCAGGGATTAGCACCTAAATCTATCCAGCGTAAGCTTTCATCTATCCGCAGTTTTTTTAACTTTACCAATCAACAGATTGACGGCCATGCTTTATCGGCTAATCACAATCCTGCTGATGGTATTCGAGCACCGAAAGCGAATAAAAAACTGCCTGTCACTATGGATGTCGATCAAGTAAAAGGACTACTCGATAATGCCCTGACTAGACCTGCAAAATCGGCTGTAACAAAGACTGTATCAGAGGCTGATAAAAAACTGGTTGTTCGTGATAAAGCGATAATGGAAACCTTTTATGCGGCCGGGCTGAGGCTCGCCGAACTCGCCTCACTCAATGTCCATGACATTGACCTGAGCCAAGCACAGTCATTAATAAAGGTAACAGGCAAAGGTAATAAGCAACGCATTTTACCCTTAGGGCAAACCGCCATTAGCGCCATACAGCATTGGCTAACCGAACGGCCTACTATGGCAGCAGCTGATGAACCGGCGCTATTTGTCAGCACGCGTGGCACACGTCTTTCTCATCGCGCCATTCAACAACGCCTAAAAGTAGCGACCCAACATTTAGAATACCAACAAAATTTGCACCCACATATGCTGAGGCACTCTTTTGCTAGCCACATACTCGAATCCAGCGGTGACTTGCGTGCCGTACAAGAGCTGCTAGGCCATGCAAATTTATCGACAACACAAATTTACACCCATTTAGATTTTCAACACCTTGCCAGTGTATATGATGACGCCCATCCTAGAGCTCAGCGATTAGCCGAACCAAATCTATCAGAAGATACAGCGCCCGAAGCAACAAGCCAAAATGATAATGCGCTAGCCACAAAAAGTGATAACGACAATGCCCATTAAAGCCATTACCTTTGATTTAGATGATACCTTATGGCCATTAAAGCCAACATTAATCCATGCTGAAAATGAAACCTATGAATGGTTAAAAATAAACGCCGAGCCATTAACCAATCAATTTAGTCTTGCCGATATATCTGAGTTTCGATTCAAGCTATTTAATGATGATGTACGATTTAAAAATCAAATTAGCTTAGTACGCAAAGAGACGATTAAAGCTTTTGCACTCCGCAGTCATTACACAGAAGCCGAAGCCATAGAATTAGCAGAGCAAGCTTTTAGCGTTCACTACCAATTAAGGCAAAAAGTTAACTGCTATGAAGGGGTAGAAGAATTATTGTCGACACTGAGTAAGCAACATGTGCTTGGCACCATCAGCAATGGCAATGCGGACGTTAAGCAGACGTGTATAGGCCATCATTTTTCATTCGCATTATCTGCAGAGCATATCAACTCGAGCAAACCCGATGCACTTATTTTCAATACCGCACTTAGCCATATTGAAAACTTAATGGGCCAACGTTTAGATCCTTCTGAAGTCGCTCATGTAGGGGATGATTTTTTATGCGATATCGTTGGTGCAAAGCGCGCACAATTTAAAGCCATATGGCTAGAAGGTCATGGGCATAACTGCATGAAAAAGCATGAGTATCAAAAAGAAAATGCTTCGGGTGAAACTGAAGGGATAGTGGCCGATGCAATTATCAGCCACATTAAAGATTTACCAGCGGCGCTAATAAACCTTTAAGTTTAACTAGGAATTAAATAGGTCGGCTGCCGTAATTACTTTCAGGCTTACGTGGTGGATCACCCATTACGTTTGCTGCAACGTTATTGATCTTTCCGCCGCTATTTAAAAACTTCGCCACTTCATCATCTAATACTGAGCGAACACGTTCACGACTCGCTGAGTTGCGTGTTTCAGCCACTTCATCTTTAGAGCCGATAAATGCAAGATCAACGGCAGCCGCTGAATCATTGCCTGTATTCGTTTTAGTTGCTTTTTTTACATCTGTTTTTTTCACGGTAACACTCTCGTTTATATAAAAAACATACTATTTTCGGCAACGCCGATATTTCAAGTATGTATATTTATAGCTAAGAATAGCGAAAGCGCCATTGTTATTTTGCTAAAAAAACAGCTACCTAGGTAGATTTCTTCCTGATGAGCGAAAGACCACAAGATATGGTGTTTATCTGTTTAGATAAGCACTAATACAAAAACGGCATTATTTCTCATGGTTATTTTATTGAGGGTTTTCAGTATTTCATATCACTGGAGAACTTTATACTTATCGCTTATGCATCTCACCATGGTATTGATGACGCATCACTTTATTTTTGACCAAGGTGCATAGCGCCCAACATTCTAACGATTTAATCTAGCTTTAGACGGACATAAAAAAAGGCCGCTAATGCGGCCTTTTTAACTATCAAAGATATTCAATGCTTATACGGCATCGTTACCTGTTTCACCGGTACGAATACGTACTATCTGCTCTAGGTTAGCAACAAAGATTTTACCGTCGCCAATCTTACCTGTATTAGCAGATGAAGTAATGGCTTCGATAACCACATCGACAAGTTCATCACTAACGGCAATTTCTAGTTTCACTTTAGGAAGGAAGTCGACAACATATTCGGCACCACGGTACAGCTCGGTATGACCTTTTTGACGACCAAAACCTTTTACTTCAGTTACCGTTACGCCTTGTACGCCCACATCAGATAATGCGCTTCTAACGTCATCAAGTTTGAACGGTTTAACTATGGCTGTTACCAATTTCATGCGGTTGCTCCTAAATTCTAATTTTATCTGCATCTCTTCATGCAGCACAGTGATATAAGGTACTGTTTCATCGGAAAAATGGCAAGTCATGTGGGCCTGCAAATACGTAATTTAACTGATCTATTGTCTATGTTTGCTTCTCAATGCTGTTTTTTTAGTCTTTTTTATCAATGGCGTTTTTTGTGCACAAAAATGGGGCATGTTTTCCTTTTGGTTTTTATGAATTAACCTCGTGATGATCTTATTTTAGTGACGGGTAATGCTGTGGTTTGAGTTATATTTATTTGGATATTTATAACTGGTTTTGATGTGCCGGGTTGAGAGTTATCAATATTAATAGTGTTGTTGGTGGCTGGGAGGAGTGGGTGTTTTTTTGAGGTTTTAAGGTCAAGAGCGTCGGGGGTGGCCCGACACGCCAGTCACTTTGTGAAACGCTTTATTCTGGTTTTTTGCTTCTATTTTCAAGTTTTAAATTCAAGGTCGTCGGGAGTGGCCCGACAGCCAGTCACTTTTTTCAACAGCAAAAAAAGTAACCAAAAATGCCGTAAGCTTAACGGCGAAGCTTAACCACGACGGGTGCATCTCG
>JABIQF010000130.1 GCA_018668095.1 Cellvibrionales bacterium | reverse complement strand
TTACAAAAAATTTGCCATGAAACCGGTCGCTCGGCCATTTCTGAATACCGCGTGATTGAACATTTAGAATCATCACCCGCCTCTCGTGTTATCTTTATGCCCATTACTGGTCGAACGCATCAATTGCGTATTCATAGCCGCGAGATAGGTCATCCTATTTTGGGCTGCGATTTATACGCCTACGATGAAGCCTTTAATATGGCTGATAGACTTATGCTTCACGCTACAACGCTGAGCTTTGATCATCCAATAACAGGCCAAAAAATTAATGGTCACTGCCCCTGCCCTTTTTAACACTTCGATATTTTACATTTGATGTATAGCTCCAGAGGGTGACAAAGAAGGCCTAGCTGGTTAATATGCGACCAGTTTTTATGTTATCGAATGGCCACTAGGATTTATCATTTTATGGAAGATGTTAAACACCAGAAAAATCACCATGACAACTCAACGGTAGAAGCCAAAGCCAAGCTGATTGCACTTTGCACGCAAAATTTAGGCGGTTTTTATCAAGCGAACGACACTATAGAAAGTTGCGCCCACCCCACCACTGAACAAATCGTAAAAATCCATATCACCGACGCCAACCTTGTTGAACGTACGCATATGCGTATGCGCTATAAAGAAATGCAACGACAGATGAATTTGGAATCGATACTTGAGCAAGTGCGTAAACGCATGAGTGGCACGGCTCCTCAGCAGGGAATTGATAATGATTGGGCGAATGTCTTTTTTGATTTTGCCGAAGATATTTCAGACCCCGCCATGCAAAGCATTTGGGCCAATGCCATGGTGCATGAACTCTATCGACCAAACAGTATTTCTAAATGCAGTTTAAAGTTTTTGCACAGCTTAGATAACTGGGAAATCAAAGCCTTTAAAAAAGTCGCTGTCTCAGCGTTTATAGGAATGAACGGTCACCCTTTTGTTTTTCGCTCTGTCGATAATGCACAGGAGAGCGACCCACTCTTTTCACAAACACGTATGTTATCGCACTGTATTGCGGCGGGCTTAATTAATAAAGGCACTCAGCCCTTATCGGTAGGCTTTGCCTTTAATTATCAGGGAGAAGATCAAGTCGTGTCTTCGGGCCACTTACCCGAGGGCAGCAGTGTCGGTTACTACATTCAGTCATTCACCAAAATTGGCAGTGACTTATACCGCATGGTAATTGAGCAACCGAAGAAAGCTGTAAATGATTCACGACATGAAGTATGGGAGCTTCTCAGTGATTTTTTAGAGTTAGGCCAATGCGCCTAGTAAAGCCTTTATAAAAAACAAACTACTTTTTTGAATGCAAAAAAAAGCCGCGTTTTACAACGCGGCTTTTTTATTGCTTCGGAAATAAGTCAAACGTTCAACTTATACATTTCCCTCAGCGTCTGCTGCAGTACCCGTATCAGAATCAGAATTAGCATTCGCACCGGCAATTTCTTGACTCAGCGCTTCTTGTAATTCTGCCTGAATTTCATCGGCACTCTTAACAACAAACTCCTCAACTTCAGGCGCTTCACTGCGTTTCTTACGTTCGCTGTGATAAGACAAACCTGTACCCGCTGGAATCAAACGCCCTACTACAACGTTCTCTTTCAGACCGCGAAGGTAATCGCGCTTACCGGTTACAGCTGCTTCTGTCAGTACGCGTGTTGTCTCCTGGAACGAGGCCGCAGAGATAAAGCTCTCTGTTGCCAACGAGGCTTTAGTAATACCCAACAACTCACGATCATAAAGCGCTGGCTGTTTGTCACCCGCTGCTGCCAAATCATTCTCTTCGAGGACACGGGTGTATTCCACCTGATCACCACGAATAAAGTTAGTTTCACCTTGGTCAACAATAGTGACCTTACGCAACATTTGACGCAAGATAACTTCAACGTGTTTGTCGTTTATTTTTACGCCCTGTAAACGATAAACTTCTTGGATTTCGTTAACGATATATTTAGCTAACTCTTTAACACCTTTGAGTCGCAAAATATCGTGTGGTGTTAATGGTCCTTCAGAAACCACCTCACCTTTTTCAACGAATTCCCCTTCAAACACACTTAGGTTACGCCACTTAGGAATCAACGCTTCGTAGTGATCTTTACCATTCGGTAACGGCTTGCCATCGTTAGGCATAATCACTAAACGGCGCTTACCTTTAGTTTCTTTACCAAAGCTTACCGTACCGCTGATCTCTGCCAATATTGCTGGCTCTTTCGGCTTACGTGCTTCGAATAAATCAGCAACTCGTGGTAGACCACCCGTGATATCACGTGTCTTCGATCCTTCTTGTGGAATTCTCGCGATAACGTCACCTACACCTAACTGTGCACCATCAGCAATGGTGAAGATAGACGCAGAAGGTAAGAAGTAATGCGCTGGCACATTCGTACCCGCCAATCGCAATTCTTCACCGCTTTCATCAACCAGCGTAATCGCAGGACGAATTTCTTTACCCGCTGCAGGACGTTCGGCAGGATCCATAACCGAGTTGCTTGATAAGCCAGTAAGCTCATCTGCTTGACTCTTAATGGTAATACCGTCTTCCATGCCGCTGTACTTAACCGTACCCGCCACTTCTGTGATAATTGGATGCGTATGCGGATCCCAGCTAGCAACGGTTTGACCCGCATCAGCATGGCTTTGGTCTTTAACCGACAATACAGCACCATAAGGAAGCTTATAACGCTCTCTCTCACGGCCATCTTGCGCCGCAATCGATAGTTCACCCGAACGCGATACAACTACTAAGTTGCCATCGGCTCGCTCAACCGTTTTAACATTGTGCAAACGCACTGTGCCAGGTTGTTTAACTTGAACATTGTCTACCGCAGTTGCTCGCGATGCTGCACCACCAATGTGGAAAGTACGCATAGTAAGCTGTGTACCCGGCTCACCAATCGACTGTGCGGCGATAACACCAACAGCTTCACCTTGGTTAACCAAGTGACCACGTGCAAGGTCACGACCATAACACTGAGCACAAACACCATGACGTGTTTCACAGGCAATCGCTGAACGTACAAGTACCTCATCAACGCTCGCCGCTTCTAAATGATCAACCAATGCTTCATCAATCATTACGCCAGCAGCAACAACAACTTCGCCACTTTCTGGATGAATAATATCGGTTGCAACTACGCGACCTAATACTCGGTCACCCAGTGTCGCGATAATTTCACCGCCTTCGATAACCGGCGTCATTAACAAGCCTGATGTCGTACCACAATCAACTTCGGTAACAACAAGATCTTGCGCAACATCAACAAGACGACGTGTTAAGTAACCCGAGTTAGCTGTTTTCAGTGCCGTATCGGCCAAACCTTTTCGAGCACCGTGAGTAGAGATAAAGTACTGAAGTACGTTAAGACCTTCACGGAAGTTTGCCGTAATCGGCGCTTCGATGATCGAGCCATCTGGCTTAGCCATCAAACCACGCATACCGGCTAACTGACGAATCTGAGCAGGTGAGCCCCTTGCGCCTGAGTCTGCATACATAAAGACAGAGTTAAATGATGATTGCTTCTCTTCTTCACCTTCGCGATTCATCACGGGCTCAGTAGAGATACCTTCCATCATCGCTTTCGATACTAAGTCATTCGCGCGCGACCAAATATCGATAACTTTGTTGTACTTCTCGCCCTGTGTTACCAGACCGGCTGCGTACTGCTCTTCAATTTCTTTTACTTCGTCATCGGCTTGACCAATGATGTCTGCTTTCGCTAGAGGAATTTCGAAATCATTCACACCAATTGAACTACCCGACTTAGTCGAATATTCAAAACCGGTATACATCAACTGATCGGCAAAGATAACTGTCGGCTTTAAGCCTACGTCACGATAACAAGCATTCAGAATGCGTGAGATCGATTTCTTTGTCATGTTCAAGTTGACCATGTCAAAACTCAAACCATCAGGCACGATTTCCCAAAGTAAGGCACGACCAACAGTCGTATCAAGTACATTAAATGTCTCAACCATTTCGCCAACATCATTCATTAATGACTGACGAATTCTGACTTTAACGCGTGCTTGCAAATCAACTTGGCCAGCACCATAGGCACGTGATACTTCTTCAGTATCAGCAAAGACCATGCCTTCACCTGGCGCATTAACACGCTCTCGCGTCATCCAATATAAACCTAATACAACGTCTTGCGACGGTACGATAATAGGATCACCACTGGCTGGCGAAAGAATATTGTTAGTCGACATCATTAATGCACGTGCTTCTAGCTGTGCTTCAATAGTCAATGGAACGTGGACGGCCATTTGGTCACCGTCAAAATCGGCGTTGAATGCCGCACAAACCAATGGATGCAACTGAATCGCTTTACCTTCAATCAACAACGGCTCAAACGCTTGTATACCCAAACGGTGAAGTGTGGGTGCGCGGTTAAGCAGTACTGGATGCTCGCGAATAACTTCGGCAAGAATATCCCATACTTCTGCTGGCTCTTTCTCTACCATTTTCTTCAGCTTTAATGGTTGTGGCCATGCCACGCGCTTCTAGCTTGCCAAAAATAAACGGCTTAAATAATTCCAACGCCATTTTCTTAGGTAGACCACATTGATGTAATCGCAGTGTTGGTCCACATACAATAACCGAACGACCAGAGTAATCGACTCGCTTACCGAGTAAGTTTTGACGGAAACGACCTTGCTTACCTTTGATCATGTCGGCAAGTGATTTTAATGGACGCTTGTTAGAACCCGTAATCGCTCTACCGCGACGACCGTTATCTAATAAGGCATCAACCGACTCTTGCAACATACGTTTTTCATTACGAACAATAATGTCTGGCGCGTTCAACTCTAACAGGCGCTTTAAGCGGTTGTTACGGTTGATGACACGACGGTACAAGTCATTCAAATCAGACGTTGCAAAACGGCCACCGTCCAACGGTACTAGCGGACGTAAATCAGGTGGAAGAATCGGTAATACTTCAAGAATCATCCACTCAGGTTTGTTACCTGAACCTAAGAACGCTTCAATTAACTTTAAACGCTTAGATAGCTTCTTAATTTTTGTTTCTGAGTTAGTGTTAGGAATCTCTTCACGTAACTCACCCACCAATTCTTCGAGGTCTAAACCAATCAATAAAGCTTGAACCGCTTCGGCGCCCATTTTGGCATTGAATTCGTCACCGAATTCTTCCATCGCTTCAAAGTACTGCTCGTCATTTAATAACTGACCGCGCTCAAGTGTTGTAAGACCTGGCTCAACAACAACATAAGATTCAAAATAAAGAATCCGCTCGATATCACGCAATGTCATATCTAATAATAAACCGATACGCGACGGTAACGATTTTAAGAACCAGATGTGAGCAACAGGGCTTGCTAATTCAATATGACCCATGCGATCACGACGAACTTTAGCCAGTGCAACTTCAACGCCACACTTCTCGCAGATAACACCACGATGCTTAAGACGTTTGTACTTGCCGCACAAACATTCGTAATCTTTAACTGGTCCAAAAATTTTGGCGCAGAATAAACCATCACGTTCTGGTTTAAACGTACGGTAGTTAATTGTCTCTGGCTTTTTAACTTCGCCAAACGACCATGAGCGCACCAAACTAGGTGATGCTAAGCCAATGCGAATAGAGTCAAACTCTGCTTGCTGACCTTGTGCTTTTAGTAAATTCAATAAATCTTTCAATGTCATTCCTCCACTGGAGTGTGACGGGGATATTGTGCGGTTAAGCTAAGCAATATCCCCTATGGTTGTGGGATGTCAGCAATAAGTTAATCTTGCTCTAACTCGATATCGATACCGAGAGAGCGGATTTCTTTCACTAATACATTGAAGGACTCCGGCATGCCGGGCTCCATTCTATGATCGCCATCAACGATGTTTTTGTACATTTTAGTTCGACCATTAACGTCATCGGATTTCACCGTTAGCATTTCCTGCAAGGTGTAAGCCGCGCCGTAAGCCTCTAATGCCCATACTTCCATCTCACCGAATCGCTGGCCACCAAACTGTGCTTTACCACCCAACGGCTGCTGAGTAACAAGGCTGTAAGAGCCGGTTGAACGCGCGTGCATCTTGTCGTCAACCAAATGGTTCAATTTAAGTATGTACATGTATCCGACGGTAACTGGACGCTGGAATGCATCGCCCGAACGACCGTCATACAATTTCATTTGACCAGTGTCAGAGTGATCAGCTAATCGAAGCAATGCTTTGATTTCACTTTCTGCTGCGCCATCAAACGCGCCAGTGGCCATAGGCACACCTTCACGTAGATTTTCTGCTAAATCCATCACTTCGACTTCTGACAATTCGCTAATGGCTTCTTGACGCTGGCCATCACCGGTTTTGTTATAAATCTCTTCAAGGAATTTACGTACTTGCGCTGCTGATTTCTGCTCTTGAATCATCAGATCAATTTTGTCGCCTAGACCTTTTGCTGCAAAGCCTAAGTGCATCTCTAATACCTGACCAACGTTCATTCGAGAAGGAACGCCTAACGGGTTAAGAACGATATCGACCGGACGACCATTTTCATCGTAAGGCATATCTTCTTCAGGCATGATGACAGAGATAACACCTTTGTTACCATGACGACCCGCCATTTTATCGCCCGGTTGGATGCGACGTTTAACAGCAAGGTAAACTTTAACGATTTTCAAAACGCCTGGCGCTAAGTCATCACCACTTTCAATTTTTCCGCGTTTATCGGCAAGACGAGCATCTAAACGTGCTTTTTGCTCTTCAAGCTGTGCCTTTGCCGCATCCAACAATTCGTTGAGTACGCCATCGGCCATACGTAATGTAAACCAATCTTCAAGCGGTAATCCGTCAAGCAACTCATCATTAATGATTGAGCCTTTTTTGATGTCGCCTGCGCCACTATGAACTTTCTTATCGGTTAACGCTTCGCGTAAACGATCATAAGTAGCCGATTCAACAATACGATATTCGTCACGGAAATCTTTGCGGTAAGCTTCGATTTCAGATTTTTCTATCGCTAATGAACGCTCATCTTTTTCTAAGCCGTCACGAGTGAAGACTTTAACATCGATAACGGTACCCTTAACGCTTGAAGGAACGCGTAAAGAAGTATCTTTAACATCCGATGCTTTTTCACCAAAGATGGCGCGTAATAATTTTTCTTCTGGCGTTAATTGCGTTTCACCTTTAGGTGTCACTTTACCGACCAGAATATCGCCAGCGCTAACTTCAGCACCAATGTAAACAACACCAGACTCATCCAGCTTGTTTAACGCAGACTCACCAACATTAGGAATATCAGAAGTAATTTCTTCTGAACCTAATTTAGTGTCTCGTGCGATACAGGTTAATTCTTGAATATGAATAGTAGTGAAGCGATCTTCACGGACAACTCTTTCAGAAACAAGAATCGAATCCTCAAAGTTGTAACCGTTCCAAGCCATAAATGCGATACGCATGTTCTGACCAAGAGCAAGCTCGCCCATATCTACCGATGGACCATCGGCTAAGATATCACCACGAACAACCACGTCGTCTTGTTTTACAATCGAACGTTGGTTAATACAGGTGTTTTGGTTAGAACGGGTGTACTTAGTGAGGTTGTAAATATCAACACCCGCTTCACCCGTTGTAATCTCGTCAGAGTTAACACGCACAACCACTCGGCTGGCATCAACACTTTCGATAACACCACCACGGCGCGCAACTTCACAGACACCAGAGTCAGCCGCTACTTTACGCTCAATACCTGTACCCACTAATGGCTTTTCAGCTTTTAATGTTGGTACAGCTTGACGCTGCATGTTCGATCCCATTAATGCACGGTTAGCATCATCGTGCTCTAGGAAAGGAATTAATGAAGCCGCAACCGATACCACTTGTCGTGGAGACACATCCATATACTGAACGCGCTCAGGCGGCATCACAGTAAATTCATTTAAATGTCTTACAGCAACAAGATCATCAGTAAACGCATCATTTTTATCGAGATTGGCAGATACCTGTGCGATAACGAATTCAGCTTCGTTAATTGCAGAAAGGTATTCAACTTCTTGAGTTAATTTACCATCGACGACTTTACGGTACGGGCTTTCAAGAAAACCGTATTCGTTAGTACGCGCATAGGTTGCCAATGAGTTGATCAAACCAATGTTTGGTCCCTCTGGCGTTTCGATAGGACATACACGACCGTAGTGAGTTGGATGCACGTCACGAACCTCAAAGCCTGCTCGCTCACGTGTAAGACCACCTGGCCCTAATGCCGACACACGACGTTTGTGTGTCACTTCTGATAACGGGTTATTCTGATCCATAAACTGAGACAGCTGGCTAGAACCAAAAAATTCTTTAACCGCTGCAGCAACAGGCTTAGCGTTAATTAAATCTTGTGGCATTAAGCCTTCAGATTCAGCAACACTTAAACGCTCTTTCACTGCACGCTCAACACGGACTAGACCAACACGGAATTGGTTTTCAGCCATTTCGCCAACAGAACGAACACGTCGGTTACCCAAGTGATCGATATCATCGACAATGCCTTTACCGTTACGAATAGAGACTAATGTTTTTAATACATCAACAATGTCTTCGTTAGATAAAATGCCTTCGCCAACAATTTCATCGCGACCTAAACGACGGTTAAACTTCATGCGGCCAACGGCCGATAAGTCATAACGCTCAGGAGAGAAGAACAAGTTAGCAAATAAGTTTTCTGCTGACTCTTTTGTTGGTGGCTCACCAGGACGCATCATGCGGTAAATTTCTACCAATGCTTCTAACTGCGTGCGAGTAATATCGCCACGTAATGTGTCAGAAATAAATGATCCACAATCAAGTTCGTTAGTGTAAATAGTTTCGAACTGAGTAATGCCAAGCTCTTCAAACTGAGCAAGAATCTCTTCAGTGATTTCTGTATTACACTCAATAATAACTTCGCCAGTATCTTTGCTGACAATATCTTTAGCCAAAGTACGGCCATAAAGATAATCGGCTGGACACATAAGCTTATTGATTTTTGATTCTTCAAGCTGACGAATATGACGTACAGTCACACGACGGCCTTGCTCAACAATCAACTTACCTTTTGCGTCTTTAATATCAAACGCTGCAATCTCACCACGTAAACGCTCAGGTACAAGCGTCATTGAGTAGCCTTTTTTACCGCACTCAAATGAGTTGTTATCGAAGAACATCTCGAGCATTTGCTCTGATGTTAAACCGATAGCACGTAATAAAACGGTAGCTGGTAATTTACGACGACGATCGATTCGAACAAACACTAAATCTTTAGGATCGAATTCGAAATCTAACCATGAACCACGGTAAGGAATAACACGAGCGGAATAAAGTAACTTACCCGAAGAATGTGTTTTGCCTTTGTCATGATCAAAGAAAACGCCTGGCGAACGATGCAACTGAGATACGATTACACGCTCTGTACCATTGATAACAAAAGTACCGTTATCTGTCATTAATGGGATTTCACCCATATAGACTTCTTGTTCTTTAATATCTTTAATCGTTTTCGCGGCTGATTCTTTATCATAAACAATCAAGCGAACTTTAACGCGCAAAGGTGCAGCGTAAGTAATACCACGCGACTGACACTCTTTAACATCAAACACGGGCTCGCCGAGCTTGTAGTCAACATATTCGAGTGCAGCGTTACCTGAGTAACTAATGATTGGAAAAACAGATTTAAAGGCTGCATGTAAACCGTATTCTTTACGGTTTTCAGCGGCGGTGCCATCTTGAGTAAATTTGCGGTACGAATCCAACTGAATTGCTAATAGAAAAGGTTCTTCCATTATATGAGGCAATTTAGTGAAATCTTTACGGATACGTTTTCGTTCAGTATACGAGTAAGACATTAGCGCTCCTGAGCACACTCCCAAAGGGGAAAATGGTCTAATATTAAATTGAGTCAATGGGGTCAAAGTAAACACTCGTCGCTTCGATTATTGGCTGTTAATAAAAACAGCTACGAAACTAGCGCTATCTAACGCACACAAGCACTTACTCTGACCTCATCCACTTAATCGCAATCCGATAGTGAGATCAGTAATCTCTATCCACTATCAGGCTTCCTTGCTAAATCTTTAAATTAAAAACAGCACACCTACATAAAGTTGTTAGATGTAATGCTTTTATTAACTGTTACTTTTTTAACCAACCTGATTTTTTTTAATAAAAAAATGGGCAAATCAAAAATACAAGCTATGCTTTTAAGTAACACCTAATAAAAACAGTTTCTATTTAAATAGAACATTGTTCGAACGTAGTTCGAATAAACATTAGCAACAACAAACACTGTAGCAATCAGCAACAACAAGAAATTAATGCCTATTAAACTCCCCTGTTTAATGGGCTTTTTTGTGCCTGCTTTTTACAGCTGCTTCTCTAACGCTTACTTCTGTCTAACGCTTACTACTGTTTAACGCTTACTTATGGGGCTTAGTCTGAGTGATGCTGCCTGGGCTAAATAATTACCCATTAAGGCCACCAAGATTTATGCCTTTTTTTAACGCAAAACAACCACTAGCAATATCGCGAGATATCACTAGTGGTTAATTTTTTATGCGCTGGCGTTAAATTAAACCCAGCCAACGCATCTGTTCAGAATTACTTAACTTCTGCAGAAGCACCAGCTTCTTCAAGTAATTTAACAGTTTCAGCTGCGTCGTCTTTAGAAGCGCCTTCTTTAACAGTTGATGGTGCGCCATCAACCATTGCTTTAGCTTCTTTAAGACCAAGACCTGTGATACCACGAACAGCCTTGATAACGTTAACTTTCTTATCGCCAACGGCAGTTAAGATAACATCAAATTCAGTTTGCTCTTCAGCAGCGCCACCAGCGTCGCCGCCAGCTGCAGGTGCTGCAACAGCAACAGCTGCTTGTGCAGATACACCGAATTTTTCTTCCATTGCACTTACAAGTTCAACCACGTCCATAACGCTCATTTCTGCAATCGCGTCAAGAATTTCGTCTTTAGATAGAGCCATGACTCACATCTCCTAATTAAATAAATTAAATAACATTAAAGCGAACCACCTTACGAACTAACGTAAGAATTAAGCCGCTTCAGCTTCTTTTTTGTCTTTAACTGCCGCTACAACACGAGTTACCGATGAAGGAACTTCGTTGAATGTACGAACCAACTTGGTAACTGGGGCAAGGATAAGACCTGCCAACATTCCCAAAGCTTGATCGCGCGTTGGCAAGGTAGCCAACACATCAATTTTGCCCGCGTCGAGCATTTCACCGCCAACTGCCAAGGCTTTGATATCGAACTTTTCGTTCGTTTTAGCAAAGTCTTTAAACAGTCGGGCACAAGCGCCAGGATCTTCCATTGAAAAACCAAACAATGATGGACCTGAAAGTACGTCATTAACGCACTCGTATTCAGTACCTTCAAATGCTCGTTTGGCCAATGTATTACGCACTACGCGTAAATCGATATTAGCTTCTCGTGCTTTAGCTCGGAGCTCTGTCATGTCAGTTACATCAACGCCACGCGCGTCTGCAACCACTAAAGACAGGGCGCCACTGGCAGTCTCGTTAACTTGAGCGACAATTTGCTTTTTGCCTTCGAGTCCTAATGCCACACTATTACTCCTGTGAATTGACTGGGCGAATACTGCTGCTCAGCCGTTCGATTTAAGTCACTAACGTAGCATGGCTTAATTAAGTTGAATCGCATTGCGACCCAAATAATAAACGCTGCACACTAACAACCACCTTACTGGTGGGACGAATATAATTTTCGCACTCACCATCTGCGTAGGTTAAAAATTGATGCCAGAGTAGAATATTCTCTAACGTCAGCTTTTTAATTAAGCCTGACCAGTACCTGCCAACTTATGTTCAATTCAATCCAATTCAATTTAATCAAACCAAACCAAACTAAATAAAATTAAAGCTGGGTCACCCGCCAACAACACCTACGGTCTTTGACGGCTCGCTTTTATAAAAAAAGCGAAGCGCCTCAGAGTTCTTAATTTCTACTACTTAAGTTCTATTACTTAAGCTCTAACGAAGACGGATCAATAACAAGACCCGGACCCATAGTCGTAGAAAGACTGATTTTCTTAAGATAAACACCTTTCGCTGAAGCTGGCTTAGCCTTCTGTAAATCAATGATAAGTGCTTCAAGATTTTCTTTAACAGATTTAGCATCAAAACCCACTTGGCCAATTGCGCCATGGATAATGCCATTTTTGTCTGTACGGTAACGAACCTGACCCGCTTTAGCGTTTTTAACCGCTGTTGCTACATCAGGAGTTACTGTGCCTGTTTTAGGGTTAGGCATTAAGCCGCGAGGACCAAGTACCTGACCTAATTGACCCACAACACGCATAGCGTCTGGTGAAGCAATAACAACGTCAAAATCAAGATTACCGGCTTTAACTTCAGCTGCTAAATCATCCATACCCACTTTATCGGCACCGGCAGCTGTAGCAGCTTCGGCATTTGCACCACTAGTGAATACAGCAACACGTACTTCTTTACCTGAACCGTGTGGCAATGTTGTTGCACCACGAACTGCTTGGTCAGATTTACGTGCATCAATACCTAAGTTGATCGAAGCATCGATCGACTCTTTAAATTTAACAGTAGAAAGCTCGCTCAATAACGCAGTGGCGTCATCAATTGAATACAATTTACCTGGCTCAACTTTCTCGGCAATAGCCTTTGCTCGTTTGCTAATAGTAGCCATGATCTTAACCCTCCACTTCTATGCCAGCGGAACGGGCACTGCCAGCGATAGTTCTTACCGCTGCATCCATATCCGAAGCTGTTAGATCAGCCATTTTAGTCGTTGCAATTTCTTCTAATTGCGCACGCGTTACTTTGCCAACTTTATTAGTGTTTGGCTCACCACTGCCTTTCTGGATACCCGCTGCTTTACGCAACAATACCGAGGCAGGTGGTGTTTTCTTGATAAAGGTAAAACTGCGATCACCGTAAACTGTGATAACAACAGGTGTCGGTAAACCTGGCTCAAGACTTTGTGTCTCAGCGTTAAAGGCTTTACAAAACTCCATGATGTTAACGCCGTGCTGACCCAGTGCTGGACCAACCGGTGGACTTGGATTTGCCTGACCTGCGGGCACTTGCAGCTTAATATAAGCTTCTACTTTCTTAGCCATTACATAGCTCTCCTAGATGGGTACAAACGTTTCGTTTAACGCCGCTGCTTCAACAAACTCAGCCACAACGCCTCGACACTCCCCTGTTAAAAAAATTAGCTTTTTTCTACTTGGCCAAACTCAAGTTCGACAGGCGTAGAACGACCAAAAATAAGAACCGACACTTGAATGCGACTCTTTTCATAATTCACTTCTTCAACAACACCGTTAAAGTCATTAAACGGCCCATCGATAACACGTACCATTTCGCCCGGCTCGAATAATGTCTTCGGCTTAGGCTTATCGCCGCTATCTTCAATACGCTGTAAAATCGTATCGGCTTCTCGCTGAGTAATAGGCGCAGGCTTATCTGCTTTACCACCAATAAAACCCATAACGCGAGGCGTTTCTTTAACTAAATGCCAGCTATCGTCATTCAGGTCCATTTCAACCAAAACGTAGCCAGGAAAGAATTTGCGTTCACTCTTGCGCTTTTGACCGCCACGCATCTCTACCACTTCTTCGGTAGGCACTAGCACTTCGCCAAAATATTCTTGCATACCCGCTAGGTCAACGCGCTCGCGAAGTGCGGTCTGGACTTTCTTCTCGTAGCCTGAGAATGCATGTACCACGTACCAACGCTTAGCCATCTATATTACCTATTCTACTTTGTGTACAAGAACTGTTTATAAAAACCATTACCGCCGACAATGTCTGCGATTAACCAATAACAAGTGACACTAACCAGCCAAGCAATGTGTCCAAGCCCCATAATAAAAGGCCAGCAACAATAACAACCAATGAAACAATCATAGTGGTTTGCACTGTTTCTTGGCGAGTAGGCCAAACAACTTTACGAATCTCTGTGCGCGCACCTTTTAACAACAACCAAAACGCTTTGCCTTGTACGGTCTGAAACGCAACCATGGCAGCAGCAATGGCAACCGCTAACATACCTAACACACGGTATAGCAGTGATTCACCACCAAAATAAGAGTTGCCGTAAACACCCGCTATAACTAACGCAATAGCCAGTATCCATAACACGGCATTCAACGGGCTTTTAGCTAATTGAGTATTGTTGTTCATCTATTCCTATCGCTCATTCCACAGCATTCATTCACTGCGCTTGTATGTGATGAAATCGAAGCGCGCTTTAGCGCATAAACCTCGACCTTACCTTTACTTCTTCTACTACTGCATACCAAACTTCTTTTAAGAGAAGAGTGGCAGGCCAGGAGGGAATCGAACCCACAACCTACGGTTTTGGAGACCGTCGCTCTGCCAATTGAGCTACTGGCCTATAACACTTTACTTCTTTGGCTTTACTCGACGAAAGCCTTAGCTCAAACAAGCTAAGGCTTTCAGGTCTTTCTACTTAATCTAAATACAAACCTTAGCCGCTATGCAGCCAAAATTGTTATGTCGATTAATCTAAGATTTTTGCTACAACGCCCGCACCAACAGTACGGCCACCTTCACGGATTGCAAAGCGTAGACCTTCGTCCATCGCGATTGGCGCAATCAATTCAACAACCATTTGCACGTTATCACCCGGCATTACCATTTCTGTGCCAGCCGGTAATTCACAAGCGCCTGTTACGTCAGTTGTACGGAAGTAAAACTGTGGACGGTAACCTTTAAAGAATGGCGTATGACGACCACCTTCATCTTTACCTAACACGTAAATTTCTGCTTCGAATTTTGTGTGTGGGTTGATTGAACCTGGCGCCGCTAATACTTGACCACGCTCTACATCTTCGCGCTTAGTACCACGCAATAACGCACCAATGTTCTCGCCTGCACGACCTTCGTCAAGCAACTTACGGAACATTTCAACACCAGTACATGTAGTTGTTACTGTGTCTTTAATACCAACGATTTCAACTTCATCACCTGTATTAACGATACCGCGCTCAACACGACCAGTTACAACCGTACCACGACCTGAAATTGAGAATACATCTTCGATAGGCATAATAAATGCACCATCAATCGCACGCTCTGGCTCAGGAATGTAAGAGTCTAATGTCTCTAAAAGCTTCTTAACGGCAGTAGATCCTAGCTCGTGATCATCTTTTCCTTCAAGCGCCATTAACGCTGAACCTGGAATGATTGGCGTGTCGTCGCCTGGGAATTCGTAGGTATCAAGCAACTCACGAAGCTCCATTTCTACTAGCTCTAACATTTCGTTATATTCTTCTGAACCTGCACCGCCACAATCTTCGGCAAGTAGGTCAGCTTTGTTTAAGAATACGATGATGTATGGAACACCAACTTGACGTGACAATAAGATGTGCTCACGTGTTTGTGGCATTGGGCCATCAGTTGCACCGCATACTAAGATAGCGCCGTCCATTTGAGCCGCACCAGTAATCATGTTTTTCACATAATCGGCGTGACCAGGACAATCTACGTGTGCGTAGTGACGTTCTGGTGTGTCATATTCAACGTGTGATGTGGCAATCGTAATACCGCGCTCACGTTCTTCTGGCGCATTATCGATACCGTCAAACGCTACCGCTTCACCACCAAAGGCTTCAGCTGCTACGCGGGTAAGCGCTGCTGTTAATGTTGTTTTACCGTGATCAACGTGGCCGATTGTGCCTACATTGACGTGTGGTTTGGTGCGTTCAAATTTTTCTTTTGCCACGATACTAGTCCTCTTTTCTATTCAACTGTTAAATTATTTAATTCATGTACTGCTTATATTTTTGATAAACGGTTTCAATTTATCATTTCAAACTATTATTTCAATCTACTATTTCAAACTATTATTTCAACTATCATTCAAACTATTAGCGAGCCAACTCATTAACAAATAAATTAACGACCCGACTTACTTTTATTGATAATTTCGTCTGCCACATTGTTAGGCGCTGCAGCATACCTATCAAATTCCATTGTAAAGGTTGCACGACCTTGTGTTGCTGAACGTAAATCGGTCGCGTAACCAAACATTTCTGCTAAAGGCACTTCGGCATCAATAATCTTACCCATTGGGCTGCCATTCATACCTAAGATAATGCCGCGTCGTCGGTTTAAATCACCTACCACATCACCCATATTCGCTTCGGGTGTCACTATCTCTACTTTCATCATCGGCTCTAATAAAACAGCGCCTGCGTCATCAGCCAACTTTTTGGTGGCCATAGATGCGGCGACTTTAAAAGCCATTTCATTCGAATCAACATCATGAAACGAACCGTCGTAAAGCGTCGCTTTTAATCCCAATAGTGGGTAGCCCGCTAATACGCCATTTTGCATTTGTTCCGCGATACCTTTTTCGACCGCTGGAATATATTCTCTTGGTACGTTGCCGCCAACCACTTCGTTAACGAACTCTAACCCTTCGGCGTTGACGTCATCAGCAGGTTCAAACTTAACCCAAACATGACCGTATTGACCTCGACCACCTGATTGACGAACAAACTTACCTTCAATTTCACAGGTGTTACGAATCGCTTCTCGATAAGCTACTTGTGGCTTACCTATATTGGCTTCAACGCTAAACTCGCGTCGCATTCGATCAACCAAAATATCTAAATGTAATTCGCCCATACCTGAAATAATGGTCTGGCCCGATTCTTGATCGGTCTTAACGCGAAAAGATGGATCTTCTTGCGCGAGCTTACCTAAAGCAATACCCATTTTTTCTTGATCTGGCTGTGAACGTGGCTCAACAGCTACAGAGATAACCGGCTCTGGAAATTCCATTCGCTCTAACGTTATCACTTCATCAAGATCACAAAGCGTATCACCGGTTGTTACATCTTTTAAACCAATTCCCGCGGCAATATCGCCAGCCAGAACTTCTTTAATTTCTTCGCGATTGTTCGAGTGCATTTGCACCATGCGACCAATGCGCTCTTTCTTTCCTTTAACAGGGTTATAAATACTATCGCCCTGTCTTAACGTTCCGGAGTAAACGCGGAAAAACGTTAAGGTTCCAACAAAAGGGTCGGTTGCAATTTTAAATGCCAATGCAGAAAAAGGTGCTGCATCATCGGCTTCACGCGTTGCTTGCGTTTCTTCTTTGTCGTCTAACGTGCCTTCTATCGCTTTCACTTCAATCGGTGAAGGCATATATTCAACAACGGCATCCAACATGGCTTGTACGCCTTTATTCTTAAAGGCCGAACCACCTAATACAGGAATAATTTCATTAGCCAGTGTTCGCGCGCGAATCCCCTGTCTAATTTCATCTTCTGTTAATTCGCCATCTTCGAGATACTTTTCCATTAGCTCGTCGTTAGCTTCAGCAGCCGCTTCAACCATATACTCGCGCATTGCTTCGCAGGTATCTAGCATATCGGCAGGAACATCCTCGTAGTTAAAGGTCATCCCCATATCATCTTCATTCCAGATGATGGCTTTCATTTTTAGCAGATCAACTACGCCTCTGAATTCTTCTTCGGCGCCGATAGTCATCTGCAATGGCACGGCATTCGCACCTAGTCGTTCACGCAATTGATCGACAACCATGTCAAAACTTGCGCCCGCTCGGTCCATTTTATTAACAAAGACCATGCGTGGAACTTCATATTTATTGGCCTGCCGCCAAACCGTTTCGGTTTGTGGCTGCACGCCCGACGAACCACATAAAACAACAACAGCACCATCGAGTACGCGCAATGAACGCTCTACTTCAATAGTAAAATCAACGTGACCTGGCGTATCGATAATGTTGATACGGTGTTGATCAAACTGCTTCTGCATGCCCGACCAAAAACACGTTGTTGCTGCCGAGGTAATGGTGATGCCTCGTTCTTGCTCTTGCTCCATCCAATCCATGGTTGCAGCGCCGTCATGAACCTCACCAATTTTGTGAGACATTCCGGTGTAAAACAAAACACGCTCTGTCGTGGTCGTTTTGCCAGCATCAACGTGTGCGCAAATACCGATGTTTCGGTAGCGGTTGATAGGCGTTTTACGTGCCACTATAGATTTTCCTTCTCTTGAGAAAAAACAGCTGAGAAAAAAACAGCTGAGAAAAAAAACGGCCTATCGGCTGTAACGTATTCGATACAGCGATAGACAGTATGCGTATAACAATCTTAGAAACGAAAATGCGAGAACGCTTTGTTGGCCTCTGCCATGCGATGAACATCTTCTTTTTTCTTAACCGCTGCGCCTTTACCTTGCGAAGCATCAAGAATTTCACCGGCTAAACGTGCAGGCATTGATTTTTCACCACGGCCACGTGAGTACTCTACCAACCAACGCATTGATAATGTTTCACGACGTGAAGCACGAACTTCAACAGGTACTTGGTAAGTTGCACCACCAACACGGCGAGATTTTACTTCGACCATAGGCGCAATTGTTTCGAGGGCTGATTGAAAGGCCTCTACAGGATCATTACCAGTTTTGTCTTTTACGATATCGAGCGCACCATAAACAATGCGTTCTGCAACGGATTTTTTACCGCTGACCATGACGTGGTTCATGAATTTGGCGAGTGTGACATTACCGTATTTAGGATCAGGTAATATCTCGCGTTTAGCGATGACGCGTCTTCTTGGCATGCAACTTTCCTCTTTTTCAGGCTAACCCAAGACAAATTATGGCGTCTTAAATACATTTAAGACATATAACAGCTTGGCCTTACTGTGACGGATAAAGCAAAGGATTTGCATCCTGTGCGTGCTCCGCCGGACAACCCTCTAAGTCAATGAGTGACTCAGGTTAACCTTGGATGATAAAACGATTTAATAAAAAATTGGTGACAACTTTTTAAATTTATTTAGGACGTTTAGTACCGTACTTAGAACGACCTTGCTTACGATCGGCAACACCTTGTGTATCAAGTGTTCCACGAACAGTGTGATAACGCACACCAGGTAAATCTTTAACACGACCGCCTCGAATCAATACCACACTATGCTCTTGCAAGTTATGGCCTTCACCACCGATATACGAAGAAACTTCGAAACCGCTGGTTAAGCGAACACGACATACTTTACGTAATGCTGAGTTCGGCTTTTTCGGTGTGGTTGTGTAAACGCGTGTACATACGCCACGACGCTGAGGACAGGCCTGCAATGCAGGTACGTCTGTCTTCTTAATTTTTCTCTTTCTCGGCTTACGAACCAATTGGTTGATCGTTGCCATGTAAAAATACTCCAAAATTCAATAAGTTAGTAACTTCGCTACTGTGCCGCTACCCTATTGCTCTGTGATGTCACTGAGCAGCTATGTTGAGTTGTATTAATTCATCATTAATACAGCCATGGTATAGCCAGCGTACTTTCTGCGACCCCGAAGACCAGATTAATGGCCGAATAACACGGTCGATGAAACATCACCAATATGGCGGAGCGCGAATTCTATAGATACCGCCTATACGAGTCAACCAAGAAGGAGCAGAAAGCCTTAAAACAGACCGTCTTGACGACAATTAACCGATTTAAATCGGTTAATTGTCAATTTCTGGCGTAATCACTCACGTAATGCCACATATATGCTTAACATGGTTAATCTATTCTATGCCCGAACACCTGTGTTTTGACCCATATAACGTCTTCTCTAACACCGCTCCACTGCTCTTTAGGTCATTATGCTCACTCGGCACACAAGTCATTAATCTCTGCCCGAGTGACAATGCCAAATAGCGGGTACCACCGCACACAGAAAATTGTGATTTTAAGAAAATATGTATAGTCCTACATGCGTGACAGATAAAACGTAATGTCATAGTTAATGAAGCGCTACACGCTTCAAAGACAAGGTGAGCACTCAGCTAACGCTTATTACGATCAACAATTCCCATCATTTTATAAGTCAGCAGTGCCGCGGAAAACTCATACGCATGAAAATTTTCAATAGGAGCAAATTCCATGATATCAAAACCAATAATGTTGTACTTTTTTGCTATCGATTCAAAGAGCGACAAGGTCTGATACCAACCTAAACCACCAGGCACGGGAGTGCCCGTTGAAGGAAATATGGATGGGTCCATGCCATCAATGTCCAATGTGAAAAAGATTTTTTCGGGAAAATCATCGGGCAAATCAACCGATTGAATATTTTTAGGCACCAAAATATCGGCATCTAAATGCTTGATACCATAAGCTGATCGGGTTTTTTTCTCTTCTTCACAAAAAGCTCGGATACCCAATTGGAAAATAGGAATATCTAAGTCGACGATGCGCTTCATCACAGAAGCATGACTATAAGGATTACCTTCGTAAGCTTCGCGCAAGTCAGCATGGGCATCAATTTGCACTACCCCGAAATCGCTTATACCTGCATCTAACAAGCCTTTGATGATGCCATAGGTCACCGAGTGCTCACCTCCCAACCCAATAGGGAAACCGCCAGACTTCACCAACGCCTTAGTGGCCGCAGCGATATTATCGATTACTTTCTCAGGCTTGCCTTTAACATTGACGGGGGCATGCGTGTAAATACCTTTTTCGCTGGGATTACTCTTTCCATCCCAGATTTCTAATTGCCACGATGCACCGAGAATAGCGGCTGGACCTGAACCTGTACCACCACCGTAAGAGACTGACGCTTCATAGGGAACGGGTAATACATGAAAAAAAGCATCTTCAGGTTTTGGGTGCGCAAATTCCGAACCTAGAAAAATGGGATAACCGGGTGCGGCAAGCTGATCAAAATTTTCCATCATGTTTTCTCTATATTGTCTCTGGCTAAGATAGCCGTTGTTTGAAGTCGTCGTAACCAAATTCGCGCACGATGCGCAGCTGGTCAGTTTGAGAATTCCAAATAGCAATAGCAGGTAAGTTAATGCCATTAAAAGTCGTCGTTTTGACCATTGTGTAATGAGCCATATCATCAAAAATTAAACGCTGCCCAACATTTAAAGGTTGATCAAAACTGTAGCCACCAATCACATCACCCGCCAAACACGTTTGCCCACCAAGCCTATAACTGTAATTTTTTTCGCCGTTTTCTGCTGCATCAAAAATATCTGCGCGGTAAGGCATTTCTAAAATGTCTGGCATATGGCAAGTGGCGGAGGTGTCGAGTGTGGCGAGAGCGATCGTATTGCAAGTAAGGTCAAGTACTTCGCTGACTAATACACCGCTATTAATAGCAATCGCTTCACCAGGCTCCAAATACACCTGCACATTATATTTTTTTTGAAATGCTTTAATGCGCGCAATTAATTTTTCTACAGGGTAATCACCGCGGGTAATGTGATGACCACCGCCAAAGTTCACCCATTCAAGCCGAGGTAACCACTCTGAAAACTGATGCTCAATTACGGTTAACGTACGGTCTAACGGTTCAAAGCTTTGCTCGCACAAAGTATGAAAGTGCAAACCGGTAATGCCAGTTAAATCCTGGCCGCTAAATTCGTGATAGGGGATACCTAGACGAGAACCTTCAGCACAAGGATCATAAATCGCAGTGGCACCTTCAGAATGTTGAGGATTAATACGCAAGCCAAATTGTAATTCGGGTCGCCGTTTTTTAGCGGTTTTAATCAGAGGCTGAAAGCGTTGCCATTGGCCAAAGGAATTAAACACGACATGATTAGAGATGTTTAAAATTTCTTTTAAATCGGTCTCGGTATAGGCCGCGGAAAAAGTATGAACTTCGCCACCAAACTCTTCTCTCCCTAGACGAGCCTCATGTAAACCACTGGCACAGCTGCCCTTCAAATAACGACTAATTAATGACGCTAAGCTAAACATTGAAAACGCTTTTAACGCCATCAAAATTTTTGCGCCTGACTCCTCTTGAACTCGGTTTAAGATTTTGAGGTTGCGCTCTATTGCGACTTCATCAACTACAAAACAGGGCGACGGAGTCCGTGAAGAATCAAATGTTTTAAAGCTATGGCATTTCATCATTAGTCTTATTAGCGATTACGTTTATATTAAATCAAAGCCAGGATCTTCGATCACTTTCCACGGCAAACCATATTCATTCATATCGGCCATAAATGCATCGGGATCTAACTGCTCCATGTTCCACACGCCGGATTTCATCCAAGTGCCTTCTATCATCATTTTTGCCCCTATCATAGCTGGCACGCCCGTAGTGTAGGATATGGCCTGGGACTGTACTTCGCCAAAGCAGTCTTGATGATCTTTGATGTTATACAGATAAACCGTTTTTTCTTTGCCGTCTTTAATGCCCCGGACTACACAGCCAATACAGGTTTTACCTTTAGTGCGTGAGCCTAATGTTGATGGGTCAGGTAATAGCGCTTTTAAAAATTGAATGGGGACGATTTGTTGCCCCTGAAATTCAATAGGCTCTATGCCCGTCATGCCGACATTGCCTAACACATCTAAATGCTTTATGTAGCTGTCACCAAAACTCATCCAAAATTGAGCACGCTTAATGCTGGGGAAATGCTTGGTGAGCGATTCCAACTCTTCATGATACATGCGATAAATATTGTAAGTGCCAACACCATCTGGGCAGGTAAACGATTGCTGTGTTGACATAGCCGCAGTAGTAACAAAGGCACCTTCTTCCCAATGCCGACATTCGGCAGTGACTTCACGAATATTAATTTCAGGGTTAAAATTTGTGGCAAAGGGGTAACCATGGTCACCACCGTTGACATCAATAATATCGAGATGGTGGATTTCATCAAAATAATGCTTGGCAATGTAAGCAGTAAACATATTGGTGGCGCCAGGATCAAAGCCCGAGCCTAACAGCGCCATAAGACCTGCTTGTTTAAACTTTTCTTGGTAAGCCCACTGCCATTTATACTCAAACTTTGCGGTGTCTAATGGTTCGTAGTTCGCAGTATCTAGATAGTGAACACCGGTTTCTAAACAGGCATCCATAATGGTCAGATCTTGATACGGCAGTGCAACATTAATCACCATAAAGGGCTTAATGTTATTAAACAATGCAACTAGCTCTGGCACATTGTCTGCATCGACCTGTACCGTTTTAATGGTGCGACCATAATTATTTTTTAGCTGTGCGGCAATGCGTTTACACTTTTCTTCATTGCGACTGGCTAAAACAATATCGGTAAAGACATTGGCGAGTTGGGCACACTTATGCGCAACAACTTGGCCAACACCACCGGCACCGATAATAAGTACTTTTGCCATTATTGTTTCCTTAATTTTCTTTTTCGTAATAGGTGTAGCCTTGCATGCTGGCTTTAAAGGTTTTAATCATTTGCTGGCGCTCGCGAGCAGTAATGCGACCTTCTTTTACCGCGCGCTCAGCGGTGTTGCGATAATTCAACTCCATTTGTGCTGGCTGATATTCTACATAGCTGAGTACATCGGCAATGGTATCGCCATGAATTTCTTTCACAAAATCAAAACTGGCATCATGATTAAGGCGTACACTAACGACATTAGTATCGCCAAATAAATTATGTAAATCTCCAAGCGTTTCCTGATAGGCACCGACCAAAAACACACCCAAATAATATTCCTCACCACTTTTTAATGGATGCAGTGGCAAGGTAGCAACGGTTTCATGTTCGCCAACAAATGTATCGATTTTTCCATCACAGTCACAGGTAATATCAGCAAGTACCGCTTCACGTGTGGGCTCTTCATCTAATCGATGAAGTGGCATGATGGGGAAGAGCTGATCAATGGCCCAGATATCCGGTAACGATTGGAAAAGACTGAAATTACCGTAATAAATATCGGCCAGCGATAGCTTTAGGTTTTCTAAATCAGGAGGAATACGCGCCAAAGTTTCCAGCAAATCAGCAATACGATGCAGAATATCTAAAAATAAATTTTCAGCCACTGAACGAGAGCGTAAATCTATTTGCCCTCGTTTAAATAAGGCGCGAATTTCATCACGATAGTAATGCGCATCGTTGTAACACTCCTGAACACTCTCAGCTTTCAAATACTCAAAAATCTCTCGCATCTTAATAAGTAATGGGTGTTCGTCCGGCAAGGGCTCTGGCAGGCCATTCGTCTCAAAGGTATTTGTATCGAGAATATTGAAAATTAAAACGGATGAATAGGCGACCGTTGCCCGGCCCGATTCAGTAATGATAATGGGATGATCAATACTGTATTCATCCAGCGTATGCTTTAGGGTTTCAACAATATCGGCGCAATATTCTTCAAGGCTATAGTTACGACTTTGATCATCGTTACTGCAGGCGCCGGTATAATCAACGGCCAGCCCTCCGCCTAAATCAATATGAGAAAGTGAAGCGCCCTCGTTAACAAGGTCTGCGTAATAACGAGAGGCTTCAACAACGCCACCGCGAATGTCACGAATATTGGGAATCTGCGAGCCTAAATGGCAATGCAATAATTTTAGGCAATGCAGCATATTTTCTTGCTTTAAAGAATCAACGACATCGATTAATTGCGACGTAGTTAGGCCAAATATACTACGGTCTCCACTGGTGCTGTTCCAGCGACCACTGACTTGCGAGGTCATTTTTATTCGCACGCCAATGGTCGGCTCAATGCCGAGCGCTTTGCTACGATCAATAATAATGGGCAATTCTGTAGGTGTTTCTATAACGAAGAAGCACTGAAAGCCTAACTTGATAGCCTGCAAGCCGAGGTCAATAAATTCTTGATCTTTATAGCCATTACAAATAATTAAACTGCCGGGCTCTTTTAACGTAGACAGTGCTGCAATCATTTCTGGCTTGCTGCCCACTTCGAAGCCGTGACCGTAACGCTCACCGAAGGCAGCAATTTCTTCTACCACTTGCGCTTGCTGGTTCACTTTAATGGGGTAAACACCGCGATAGGCCGACAAATAATTTGACTGTTTGATGGCGCTACGAAAGGCTTCGTTTAAGCGCATAATTTGCGCATCGAGAATATTTTCGATGCGCAACAGTACAGGCATTTGCAAATCACGCTCAATCATACCCTCAACAATATCCATCAAGGTAACTTCAGTATTCAGCGTTTTTGCCGTGACCTTGCCGTCTTTCGACAAGCCAAAGTAATCGTTACTCCAGCGATTAATACCATACAGCTCAGCAGAGTTTTTAGACTCCCACGAGGATTTAAATTGCTGGTTCAAATAGAGTCTCCTTAGGCAGCAATCGTTGATCTATTTGGCGCTAAAAG
This sequence comes from Cellvibrionales bacterium, assembly GCA_018668095.1. Lineage (GTDB taxonomy): Bacteria > Pseudomonadota > Gammaproteobacteria > Pseudomonadales > UBA7434 > UBA7434. The sequence goes on along the minus strand of JABIQF010000130.1, from coordinate 1,789 downwards.
GACGATATGGATCGACCATTGGTCAGCGCCAAGGATGCGCAATTCTGCCGTAGTTTAGGAGAAATAGCTATATCGAGTTAGCTGTTTTTATAGAAGAAATTTGGTTCGGTATTTAACCGAGGCGCTGCCGCCCTACCCCCCGCCACTGGAGAGATCCTCATTGCTGTATGGCGTATTTCTCAGCTATCACGCTGTCGAAAATTCTGCCCTAGCGGAGCCTTATTCGCAGCAAAGACCTTGTTGACTGACGCGCTCTTCAAGGTGCACGAAAAAGACTATAGATAGCTCTTAATACGAAGATAGAGTGTTTTTTACTTCGGGTAAAAAAATATCCTGCCTTACCAAGGAATACTACTGCCGTTGTAACTGAAAAAGCCCCCCGACTGCTCGGCGTTTAATCCATCAATCACGACCATCATTCCCTCTACACTGGTGCGGGTATCGATAAGTGCATTTGCGCCACCCATATCCGTTAATACCCAGCCAGGGTGCAATACAGCTGCGGTAAAGCCTTCTGGCGCTAAATCAATCGATAGACTTTTAACTACACTGTTTAATGCTGTCTTAGAGCTACGATAGATATAAGCGGCACCACTGCCATTGTCATCAATAGAACCCATCTTCGATGAGAGATAAAGCATTTTCTTATCTTTACCCGCTCGCAGGTTGGGCATAATCATTTGGCTAAGCATAATAGGCGCAATGGCGTTAACCTTAAGTACCGATGCCCAAATATCGGCATCGACCTCACCAAAGCGCACACTCGACGGACCGTAGACGCCAGCGTTATTGATAAACACATCAATCGCCACGTCACCTAACTGTTTAACAAAGGCTTGCATTGATTCAGTCGAAGCAACATCCAAAGTAAGGACGCTTAGCTTCTCATGCTTATCATTTAAGGCTTGCAGCTCGGCGGCAGCAGCAACATCTCTGCACGTAGCAATAACCGTATCGCCACGACCTAAAAATTGTTTTGTGAATTCAAGACCAATGCCTCGATTGGTCCCTGTAATTAAAATAGTCGCCATGACTTCTACACCCTCTTAATTTCTTTCAACTAATAGTGATAGAGCTTGCCATCTATCATTCAGCGAACAGTTTAACAAATTCAACAAGCGGTTTACGCCATCGATCATATTTATTCGACAGTAATATTTTTAGCGGCATAAATAAAAATAACATTCAGTGTCGCTAATGCTATATTAACGCTTTATATATAGGCCTCGTTAAGCATGCAACCTCAAGCCGACCCCTTTATCGCGCCGCCCTGCCATGAGCAAATAAGCATTCTCTATCAAGATGAATATTTACTGCTCATCAATAAGCCCAGCGCGCTATTAAGCTTATCGGGCAAGCATCCGCTCAATAAAGACTCGGTTCACTTTCGTTTAGTACAAGATTTTCCTAGCGCTACGCTAGTGCATCGGCTCGACTTTGGTACCTCTGGTATTATGGTGGTGGCGCTGAACAAAGAGATTAACGCGCATATTGGCAAACAGTTTCAAGCGCGCACAGTCAAAAAAACCTACACCGCACTTTTGCATGGGCATATTACTGGTGATAAAAATATTATCGATTTACCCATAGCCAAAGACCCACCTAATTTTCCCTTACAAAAAATTTGCCATGAAACCGGTCGATCAGCCGTCTCTCAATATCATGTTGCTGAACAACTTGAATCAACCTTCGCCACACGCGTTATCTTTACCCCCATTACCGGCCGAACCCATCAATTGCGTATTCATAGCCGCGAGATAGGTCATCCTATTTTGGGCTGCGATTTATA
>JABIQF010000153.1 GCA_018668095.1 Cellvibrionales bacterium | reverse complement strand
GAGATAACCTATTCGCTTTGGGATATTTTTATCCAATACACCTTGGCAGCGCATACGAGAATCATTTTCACTGGACCTAATTGTTCGTCAAAATCTAAGCTCCCCTCCAGCCAATATCACTCTGATACCTCAGGCTTTTCAAAACACAATGAGGCTACAACGAACAAGCTCAGTAGACTTCTTTTTATTTTAGAACAAGTAAAAATCGTGCCTAACGGCCGGTTTTTACTATTGAGCTCCGCATACCGCTCAAAAAAGAAAATAAAAAAGCGCATAAAAAAATATAGAGCAAGAGCTGTAAAGAACAACTTTTATCCCTAAAGAGTTAGTGAGCGTGGTGTGGTTTAGAAGGTGAAAGAGTGAGAGTTAAGCAAAGGGTTATGAATAATAGAGATATTATTTCGCTAAAAGGAAAAATTGGACGTAACGTTTGATGCAAGTGCAGTCAAAAAAAGTACCCCCTATACCGCTTGGCGATAATCCCTCTGGAACTGCTGGACGGAAAACACTACGAGATGCACCCGTCGTGGTCAAGCTTCGCCGTTAAGCTTGCGGCATTTTTGGTTACTTTTTTTGCTGTAGAAAAAAGTGACTGGCTGTCGGGCCACCCCCGACGACCTTGACCTTAAAAACCCAAAAAAAACTCAAAAACAACCCAATCCTCTCTCATCCCCCAGCTAGACAGAACACTACACCCATACACCAGTCAATTCAGAGCTACTGATTGATACCAATAACCTTTTAACAAAAGATAAATTATCCGTTATAATCGATAAAATCGGCCGATCAAAGATATCGGCACCCAAAAAAAACAATAAGAAAGAGATCGTTTATCGTGAAGTCCGTTTTATTAACGTTATGTCTAACTTTTATCCTTATGGGTTGTGAATCGGCCCAAAGTTGGGATCTATTGGTCCATATGGAAGTTGATAGCGCCGTACAAACATTCTCAATTGAAGGTTTTGATACAAAAAAAGACTGCGAAACGGCCGGTTTACAACAATACGAAATGGCTACTCGACTCTGTGTTGCTCGGGAAGTAACCTTTTAGTTTTTGTCCTCTGTCTTTTTTTGTCAATCAAGACGACTAGATCATCAAATAACATCTGTTTTCTAGACCTAAAAATATCCCCTCAGTGTAAATCTGAACAAAAATTAGCTAAATTTTTATCGTATACTTAAACCCAGATTATGTGTGATCACGCGTGCACACAGTTGCAATCAATAGCGATAAATCGGTAGTCGACGAATGACAAAATATATCACCATTATGGATACCACCTTGCGCGATGGCGAGCAGACGCAAGGCGTCTCTTTTTCGCCTGATGAAAAGGTAACTTTGGCAACGGCATTACTATCGCGACTAAAGGTTGATCGCATAGAGGTCGCTTCTGCTCGAGTATCAGCGGGTGAACAGAAAGCCGTAGCTCGTATTAATGCTTGGGCTTCTGCAGAAGGTTTTGATGGGCGTGTAGAAGTGCTGGGCTTTGTTGATCATACAAAGAGTGTTGACTGGATTGTTGAGGCCGGTGGTAAGGTGATTAATTTGCTCACTAAAGGCAGTTTAAAACATTGCCATAATCAACTAGGTAAAACGCTTGAGCAGCATGTCGAAGATATTAAGCTAACCGTTGCCTACGCCCAGCAGCAAGGCCTTTCTGTAAACGTTTACTTTGAGGATTGGTCAAATGGCTATGCCGATAGCCCTGATTATGTTTACGGCTTAGCAGAGGCGTTAGAAGGCTGTGGTATTGAGCATTTTATGTTGCCCGATACCTTGGGTGTTATGTCGCCTAGTGAGGTGTATGACAGCCTTCGTGATATGACGCAGCGCTTTCCTAATCACCGTTTTGATTTTCATCCGCATAATGATTACGGCTTGGCTACAGCCAATGTTATGGCGGCAGTGAATGCCGGTGTTGATGCGATACATTGCACGGTGAACTGTTTGGGTGAACGAGCTGGTAATGCATCGCTTGCAGAGGTAGCGGTGGTATTGAATGATAAAATGGGCTTTCAGGTTGGTATCGATGAATCTCACGTCGTGAGTGTCAGCCAAATGGTTGAAAGCTTTTCAGGCAAATTTGTTTCAAATAATACGCCCATTCTTGGTTCTGATGTGTTTACTCAGACGGCAGGTATTCATGCCGATGGCGATCAAAAGGGCAACTTGTATGTCAGCAAGCTTTATCCTGAACGCTTTTCTCGTAAACGAACTTATGCCTTAGGTAAAATGAGCGGCAAGGCCTCGCTATTAAAGAACCTTGAAGATTTAGGTATTGCTCTGTCTGCTGAGGATCAGAAAAAAGTCTTAGATCGAGTTGTGCAGCTGGGTGACTCTAAGCAGCGCATTACACCTGATGATTTACCGTTCATTATTGCTGATGTGCTTAAGCGAGATCTTTATCAGCATATCGAATTAATCCGTTGTGATTTGCAAAGCCAAATGAATGAGCAGGCTCTAGCGAATGTCGCGGTCGAAATTGATGGTGTTGCCTATGCGGCCGAAGGGCGGGGTAATGGTGGCTTTGATGCTTTTACTGCGGCAATGAGTCAGATTTTGGCGGAGTTAGATCTAGCCTTGCCAGAGCTGCTGGATTATCAGGTTCATATTCCTCGTGGCGGTCATACCAATGCGTTGACGGAAGCCAGTGTTACTTGGCAAATGCCGAATAATGCGAAAATTACGACGCGAGGTATGCATGCGAATCAGGTGTTCGCTGGAGTTGAGGCAACCTTGCGTGTATTAAACCGCTTACTGCACGAACGTGCGCAATAAGCGGTTAGTTACACACGTTTAGATATTGCCTAGTAGCTTCTCTATTACCTTGTCACCAAATTCATTGGTAGCAATCATTCTGACATCAGAACCTGGTTTCGATAAGTCGGCGGTTGAATAGCCGTCGGCAAATACACCTTGCATGGCTGCCCAGACATTTTTGGCTTCGTCATGCATACCAAAACTGTATTCGAGCATCATGGCGACTGAACCAATCATTGAGTAAGGGTTAGCAATGTTCTGACCAGCAATGTCAGGCGCAGAGCCATGAGAAGGCTCATAATAGGCTTTCTCTGGACCAATACACGCTGATGGCATAAGACCTAACGATCCTAATATGCCGCCACCTTGGTCGCTTAGGATGTCGCCAAACATGTTTTCCATAACCATGACATCAAATTGCCCTGGGTTTAAGCAAAGTGCCGTGGCTGCGGCATCTACAAGCATATGCTTCACTTCAACATCGGGGAAATCGGGTGCAATTTCTTCAAGTACTTCATTCCATAATACGCTCGACTTTAATACATTGCTTTTATGGATGTTATGCAGCACTTGTTTTCTGCCGCTTGCCACTTTGAAGGCTTCAATTAAAATACGACTAATTTGATCTTCGTCATATTCTAATGATTCATTAACATAGCGACGGCCATTTGCATTGACGCCGACTTCTTTTTTACCAAAATACAGGCCGCCAACTAATTCGCGCACCATAATTAAATCGATGCCTTCGCCAATCACTTCAGGCTTAAGTGGCGAGAAATGGGCGAGCTCTTTAGGCAGCGATACGGGTCTAAAATTCGCATAGGTATTTAAACGACGACGCATTGGAAGAAGGGCGCCTCGCTCTGGCTGAAGATCAACAGGTATTTTTTTAGAATCTTCATGATTTAAGCCAATAGGGCCCTTTATTAGTGCATCAACTTCATCACAGATGGCTTTTGTTTCATCTGGAAAGCAGTCGCCATGGCTAAAATAAGCGTTGGCTCCGAAAGCGGCGGGAATTAATTCAAAGCTAACGTCATTTCTTTGTTCGATAAGCTTAAGAACTTTAACGCCTTCATCCATGATTTCTGGGCCGATGCCGTCACCGGCAAAAATACCAATTTTGTAACGTGTCATGATTTTATCCAATTGCAGAGTGTTAGGTTTACAACAGTTAGCTACCATTTAGCCCTGTTTATAAGTATTTGTAAGTATTTATAAGGTTTTTAGCGTCTGTTTTTCCATCTTAGTAGAAAAACCGTCGCTCAAATATGCGGGCGCATTTTAACAAGATTTATGCCTTGAATGGCAGTCTTTAAAAAAAATTCTATAAGAGGGTTGCACTTTGGATGCGGATGGGTAGAATGCACGCCTCCAACGCTGCGTCCCCTTCGTCTAGTGGCCTAGGACACCGCCCTTTCACGGCGGGAACAGGGGTTCGAGTCCCCTAGGGGACGCCATTTTATTTTTTTGGCTCATTGACTCGGTTTTACCTAATAACGTTTTTTTAGCCAATACCCTCTGCTTTTCTTTATCACTCTTTAAGATCCTTTTTCAGCCCAGCCTAAAATCCTTTTTTAGTAATATCCCCAAGATTGGTTTCAATAAGGTCGGCTATGTGTCTAGCGATAAATAAAGGTATCACATCATCCGCTTGTGTATTTGAAGCATAACTATGACTGAGGTGTTGTTCGATCTTCGATAACGAACATCGTCATCTTTGGTGCAGTCTTGAACTCAACTCCAAACTATTCAGTATTCTGATATTACTCACCCTCTTTGTTTAAGATAATAGAACTTTCACTAAACTTAGCTATCTTGTTTTTAGCTCTTATTTTTTTGACGCAAGGGGATAAATATACCTCTTAAACTTGATATGTTATTGCCAGATATTTCATCTTGAAAAATAGGGCGCTCTAGTTCTATTAAAAGCACATCACTCTTATTTTAAATGTTAGTCTTAATATCATACTTAATATTACTCCAACTTAACCCTATCACTTTAGCCGCATGGCTATAAAATTTTTATGATAATTTCTTATGGTTGAGTACGGTGATAAGAGAGCGGAAATCTCAGTAATTGAGCCTTCAAATAAGTAAGT
>JABIQF010000102.1 GCA_018668095.1 Cellvibrionales bacterium | reverse complement strand
GGCGGCAAAATAATATCGGCATGCTGCGTGGTTTCGTTAATATAGAAATCAATACTCGCCATAAAATCTAAGCTACTCAGCGCGTCATCAACTTGTCGACCATTGGGCGCAGAAAGTACAGGATTACCCGCAACAGTAATCAATGCACGAATTTGCCCCTCACCTTCGGTTAACATCTCTTCGGCCATAACACTGGCTGGCAACTCACCTGCAAATTCTGGCAGCCCACTCACGCGACTATGGAAGGCCGCAAAATGCCCCGCCCCTGATTCGCCTGGCTTGATATAACCAATGGCAGGCGACGAAGCCATCATGCCACCACGCACATCCAGAGAGCCGCTAAAAATATTAACCATATGTATAGCCCACTGACACAAAGTGCCATAGACCTGCACAGAGACACCCATACGGCCATAGCAAACAGCGCCATCAGTATTCGCCATATCGCGAGCAAGCTGACGTACTTGCTCAGCGGCAATACCGGTTCTTTGCTCAGCCAGCTCAGCAGTAAACGGTTCACAGGCAGCGCGCACAGCATCAACACCAATAAGAAAATCTGTTAGATGGCCAGTTTTAGCTAAGCCTTCAGAAAATAAAGTATTGAGCATAGCCATTAATAAAAAGACATCACGGCCTGGACGAATAAATAAATGTTGGTCTGCAATTTCGGCGGTTTCTGTTCGTCGTGGATCGATAACAATAAAACGCCCACCGCGTTGCTGAATCGCTTTAAGGCGTTTGGGGACATTCGGCACCGTCATAATGCTGCCGTTAGACGCCAGCGGGTTACCGCCAATAATCAGCATATATTGCGTGTGATCAATATCGGGAACAGGAATAAGTGACTGGTGACCGAAGAGACTATAAGCCGTTAAATGATGAGGTAGCTGATCAAGGCTGGTGGCCGAAAAATGATTTTTAGTTTGTACGGCTTTTCGTAATACACCGGCATGCGTCATGCTGCCATAGTTGTGTACATTAGGGTTACCCGCGAAAAAAGCAGCGGCATTCAGTCCATGTTTCTCTTGGACAGCCACTAACTTTTCGGCCACGGTTACAAAGGCTTCTTCCCAGCTAATTTCAACCCAGCTATCGCCCTGCTTTTTAACCGGCATACGCAAACGATCTGGGTCGGTATAAATATCTTCCATTGCCGTGCCCTTAGGGCAAATATAACCCTGACTAAAAGGATCATTTTTATCGCCTTTAATAGAAAGCACTTGATCATCTTGGGTTTTAATCTCGAGGCCACAAATAGCTTCACAGAGATTACAGGCGCGGTAATGAGTTTTGATTTCAGCAGGCATCTTCTACTCTCCGGTATTGAGTGCAGCTTGCAAAGAAGAAATATAGTAACCGAAGTAATCGCTAATAGGTTGAGGAAGTTTATGAATACTGGGTAATAAAACGGCCAATAAAAAAACGATCCCAGCATGAACTATTCAAACTCGGATCGCATTTTGATAATGCTGGCTATCATCAATAAGCTGCTTCTACCGCTTGGTGCCTTGGGCTAGCCTCACCTGCAATGCCTTGTTTAGACCCCCAGTAATAGCCCACCGTATGTTCATAGTGCAAATTAAACTGGGCCGCACTGGCAACACCCGCGGTAATCATTGCCTGTATTAAATCATGGTACAACGTGCCCATTTCGGCAGTGCTTTGAAAATCGCCATAGCGCGCATCCAACGCGGTATAAGGATTATGAGCCGACGACATATGCTGACCAAACTCATACACCGACAACTCAACATCCGTGCGCCCCGTTAGGGTTTCCAGTCGTGATTTGTTATCGGCTAACTGACTGATAATCGATTCTAAATCGGTCGTTACCGTACTGTCTGAATCAGCATTTAAATGATTATAAAATTGCTCATCGGTCCAGTTCACCACATCATTATCTGCAGCATAAGTCGGCCCCTGCAACGACCCCGCCAAGTAAGGCGCAATAGCATAAAGGTCTATTTGGTTGGCAATATCATTATAGGAATTAGCTATCCTGCAATTTTCATAACAGAAATCCAAATTAGAAGTATCGACATAACTGTTAGTTTGAATATGCCCTGCCACCACTAACTTAATGGCACCAGCATCGGCGCCAAAAGCTAACGCAAAGGCTTGCTTAACTTCAATGGATTTTTGCGCCAACCACGTGCTCTGCGCATTTAACCCATCAAGACTAGGATACATAATACTACCCTGCGTAATCGCATAACCCGTTTGCTGAAAACCCGAGTTCCAAACTTCGTTACTAAACTCAACATACACCTCAATACCCGGCTGCCACTCCGCATACACTTGGCGAGCAATTTCAGCCAACGTCTCTGCCGTAACCTGATGAGGAATCGTCAACCAAGCAATCGGCACATTCGCCTCTTTCACTAATTTCATAGCCACCGCATAAGGCACCCCTTGGTCATCGGCCCAAGAATCCCAATCCATTGAAGGTAAATCAGCTATGCTCGTCTTATCTGAATTATTAGTCGCAAACCAATCCATAAATCGCAGCATTTTTGCGCCACTCAGGTCTTCAACAAAATCAGGATTAAATAAACCACCGGCGTTATGCAGCACCTCGGTGCCAGGTAACAAAACATGGTAATCGACATTGCCAATAATGGGTGCATCAATCGACACCTGCACATTGCTGCTCTTATATTGTTCCGCAGTCATATCGCTCGGCAACGTTAAATGATAAACCCGTCGGCCATTATCGGCGTCGTCGGTAATCAGCGTCAGCGTCCCCAAACCATTATGAATCAATGACACTTCAGGAGCGTTAGCCTGATTCCATAACACCACATAGTCACCGCCATACAGACACATTGAATCACCGATTAAGCCTTTACTAGCCGAGCCAGTAGGCAAACTAATAATATTGCGATTAGCATCCAAGGTCGCTGTCCCCCCCGAAATATTCCAAGCGCCTAAATCACGAGGAAAGGTATCGCTTTGTCGGCGTAAATCAATAAAGGGATACGACGATTCCCAATAGGCAAAGGCACCTAAGTTGTGGCCCATTTTTAACGTACCGGTATAACTATAAGGGTTAATGGAAGTATCAATAGCCGCATCGCGATCGGCGGCACAGCCAGCCACCGAAGGTAGCATGCCTGGGTAGTCGCCATTATTGGTGGGATCGGTAGAGGCTAAAAACTCACTCACATTACTATGGCCATCGCCATCAGTATCGGTGCTACCGTCATGCACTGTTGGCAGCAAACCAAAAGTCACCTCATAGCCATCAGGCATTTGGTCACCGTCACTGTCGGCTAATTCAGGGTCAGTACCCGCAGCTGCTTCTTCAGAGTCTGACAAACCATCGCCATCATCGTCTGAGTCGGCCACGCAAGAGACTCCTGAGCGCGCATACTGACACACCGTATCCCACGCTAATTGCTGCATAGTGGCTGCTGCGGCAGTAGACAACGTATTTGGATAACTAGGAATATCATGGGTTAAACCAGCAGGGTTAGCTTTATAAATAGTGGCGTACTGCACCAACGCCATAAAATACCAGCCGTTGGCATTAAGATGAATATCATCTGCGAACACTTGTTCGATATTGCTAATACCATCGACATCACCATCATTAATAGCAGTATCAAGAGCAATTAACGCTTGCCCACCAGGAATAATAGGAATACTTACATCACCATGGGCCGCACTCACTGCATCGGCAATACCCTCCCAAGTGCTTAAGTCCTGATTAATTTGCCCAACCAAACCATTCACTGCGCGAGCAGCATCGCAATTACCCGTACCTAAATCTGCACGACAATCCCAGGTTTGCCAAATATAAAACTGCGTTGCTGGATTATCGGCAATGGCGGCATCATAAAATGCATTAGCGTAAGCATGGCCATCGGAATATTGAACATGACTTTGCACCGCCATTGCTTCAGTAATAATAAAAACATCAAAGTCATGGTTAGCCAATTCCACTTCGTAATCGTCCACATGCGAATTGGCTGAAAAATTAAAATTATAATTAAGGCTGGCACCCGGATTATTTTGAGTTTTATTATGTTGAATATAAATACCTGCATCTGCCGCAATAGCATGAACAGCCGCTGGCATATGAGGATAGCCCAGTAGACTGTGGCCAACAGAAATAAGACTCAGCGGGTTTACCGAAGCGCCAGCGGTGGTCACCGTAAAGTATCCGCTAATACCACCAATCGTCAGTGTTGCCGTC
>JABIQF010000142.1 GCA_018668095.1 Cellvibrionales bacterium | reverse complement strand
CTGGAACTACTGGACAGAAAACCCTGCGAGATGCACCCGTCGTGGTTAAGCTTCGCCGTTAAGATTACGGCATTTTTGGTTACTTTTTTTGCTGTTGCACAGCGTAGTTTGCGCAGCGCCCAAAGGGCGACCCGTAGGGTGAGCGTAGCGAATCAAAAAGTGACTGGCATGTCGGGCCACTCCCGACGACCTTGACTTTAAAACTCAGACAAACAAAGTGAAAAACCAGAATATAAAATTACTCTAAAACTATTTATGAAATACCGAACAATAATTAAGTACCGAGTAACTGCTTCTCAAGCCATAAGACAATCGGCTGATTCGCTGCAGGGAATTGATAATCTTGAAGGGATGCCTGTGAAACCCATTTTACAGGCTGACCTTCAGCACCACAGGGCTCGCCGCTAAAGTTTTTTACTGACCATACATCGAGTAGTACTTTTTTATCGTTATAGTTATGATTAATTTGCATTATCGAATCAGCTGAATGAATATCCACGCCTAACTCTTCTTTGAGTTCACGACTCAAAGCCGCTTCAACACTTTCACCCTCTTCAACCTTGCCACCAGGAAATTCCCACAAACCACCTTGGTGAGATTGCTTAGGCCGTAGCGCAATTAAGACTTGATCGGAGCGAAGTAATAAACCGACAGCAACATGAACCATAAAGGCATCCATTTAAAACGATGAGATAATTAAGGCATTAGCGACTTGATTAATAACTCTATCAATGACTCTATCAATAACTACGTTCGATAATCCGCATTGATACGCACATAGTCGAGAGATAAATCACTGGTCCAAACACGTTGATGAATATCACCACGTTGCAAATTAATCGTAATCGTAATATCCGTTTGCGCCATAATCGCCATAGCAGCCTCTTCAGAATAAGACTTCGCTGTGCCACCTTGATCGCAAATTAAATGATCATCAAGATAAATTTCAACTAACTCGACATCGAGATCAACCAAACCAGAACGGCCAACGGCAGCAAGAATTCGCCCCCAATTAGCATCACTAGCAAAAAAAGCAGTTTTAACGAGGGGTGATTCAGCTACCGTGTAGGCAACTTGCAAACACTCTTCGACATCGAGACCCTGATTGACATTAATAGTAATAAATTTTGTCGCGCCTTCCGCATCTCGAATAATCGACGTCGATAAATCGATAAAGAGGTCATTTAATGCCGATTGAAAAATTGGCCAATCCTTATGTGCTGGCGATAAGGTAACAGAAGAAACAGCGGTAGCTGCCAACATACAGGCATCGTTAGTAGAGGTATCACCATCGACGGTAATGCGATTAAAAGAACACTGCACTGCGTTCTGTAATAGATGATCAAGATCAGCTTGCGCAATCGCAGCATCCGTTGCCACGTAAGCAAGCATAGTGGCCATATCGGGACGAATCATGCCTGCACCTTTGCAAATGCCCGATAAGGTAATAGTTATATCGTCAATGATAAGGGTACGACTAAAGCCTTTGGGCACAGTATCGGTCGTCATAATAGCGCTCGCAGCCTGCGACCAACCGTCTTCAGATAACTGACTCCATACTGCTGGCGCTGCTATGTTAATGCACTTAACCGGCAACAACTGCCCAATAACACCTGTCGAAAAAGGCAGTACTTGCGCTGCATCACAAGCGGCTACAGCGGCTAACGACTGACAGCTTTCTTCAGCGGCAGCATAACCTGCAGCACCGGTTCCGGCGTTAGCATTACCCGAGTTAATTAATAAATAAATAGGATTTTGATGCGTTGAATTTGCAATCGCTAGCATACGCTGGCATGCAATTTTTACGGGTGCAGCAGAAAAAGCATTGCGCGTAAAAACCCCCGAGAGAACGGTTCCTGCCGATAAAGCCATTAACGCTAAATCATTTTTAGGCGTCTCGCTCTGTAGCGTATTGTCTGCATCCACTGCAGACGCTTTAATTCCTGCATAGCTAACACCCCACTGCACACCAGCAACAGGAAGAATTGAAGGATGTTCAGTCACGGTCAATGAGGTTTTAGCTTTAGCCATGTCATGATTCACTCAAATATTTAATACTTAACTGCCATGTTTAAATGAGTGATTAACTTAATTCACCATGACAATGTTTGAATTTTTTACCCGAACCACAAGGACATTGTTCATTGCGGCCTACTTTTCGGCCTTGGCGCGTAGCTGGCTGCGCCACGGGCGCTTGCCCAGCTGTTGATGAATCAGAAGCAAGAGCAGCGGCATCAGCATGATTCGCAGTCACTGATTCACGTGCAACTTCTTCGCGACGCTGCTTCTCTATCGCATCAGGATCGTCTTGCGCCTGAATCTGCACGCGAGCCAAAAAGCGAATAAATTCTAACTTCATGTTCTGCAACATGGACTGGAATAACTCAAACGCTTCGCGCTTATATTCCTGCTTTGGATTACGACCTGCATAACCGCGCAAGCCAATACCCTGACGTAAATGATCCATAGTTGATAAATGCTCTTTCCATAATGAATCGAGAATTTGCAACATAATTTGCTTTTCAAAACGACGCGCAGCCTGCCCTAGTGGCGCAACCTTTTCTGTATATTGGACGGTTAAGGCATCAATGATTTTTAATCGCAGTGTTTGCTCGTGTAACTCGTCATCTTCTTCAAGCCATTGAGCAATAGGTAACGTCAAATCATAATCTGTTTTTAGACTCTCTTCTAAGCCAGTAATATCCCACTGCTCTTCGATGCTCTGTGGCGGAATAAAACCATCAATATGATCATTCACAACATCAGCACAAATGTTAACTATCATGTCGGAGATATCATCAGCGAGTAAAATATCATTACGCTGTTGATAAACTATCTGACGTTGATCATTCGCAACATCATCATACTCAAGCAATTGCTTACGCATATCAAAGTTACGACCCTCAACTTTACGCTGCGCTTTTTCAATGGCGTTAGATACCATCTTATGCTCAATAGCTTCACCTTCTTCCATGCCCAGACGCTGCATAAAATTACGTACGCCGTCAGAGGCAAAGATACGCATTAAGCTATCATCCATTGATAAATAAAATCGCGTTACGCCGGGGTCACCTTGTCGACCTGATCGACCACGCAACTGATTATCGATTCGACGTGACTCGTGACGCTCAGTACCAAAAATATGCAAACCACCCGCAGCTAGCACTAATGCTTGACGCTGTTGCCACTCCTCTTTATGTGCAGCAATTTCGGAATCACTTGGATTATCTAAACCCGCTAACTCGGCTTCGAGATTACCCCCCAAAACGATATCAGTACCACGGCCCGCCATATTAGTAGCAATAGTCAACGCACCAGGACGACCGGCTTCAGCAATAATTCTTGCTTCACTTTTATGGAATTTAGCGTTTAGTACTTCATGTTCTACTTTTTCTTTCTTTAGAAATTTCGAGAGTTGCTCTGAGGTTTCAATCGAAGCCGTACCGACTAAAACAGGCGCGTTATTAGCAACGGCTGCTTTGATGTCATTAACAACTGCACGGTATTTTTCATCCACCGACAAATAGATTAAGTCGTTTAAATCTTTTCTCACCGTTGGCTTATTGGTTGGAATAACGGTTACATCCAAGGCATAAATTTGATGAAATTCTGGTGCCTCAGTGTCGGCAGTACCCGTCATACCCGATAATTTTTCATACAAGCGGAAATAGTTTTGGAACGTTGTCGATGCTAAGGTTTGACTCTCTGCATGAATATCAACTTTTTCTTTTGCTTCTAACGCCTGATGCATACCATCAGATAAACGTCGACCTGACATTGTTCGACCCGTGTGCTCATCAATTAAAACCACCTCGCCGTTTTGCACAATATATTCAACATTACGTTGGAATAAATGCAAAGCACGAAGCGCAGTTGTCACATGGTGTAATAAATTTAAATTACTCGGTGAATAAAGACTATCACCCTCTTCTAATAGCTGCTCTTTAACCAGCATGTCTTCAACGTATTGGTGACCGGCTTCAGTCAACTCAATGCTACGATGCTTTTCATCAATCACAAAGTGACCATCAGCATCAAAATCGTCTGCTTCAGGTTTGCCTTCATCATCGGGATTAGGTGCGCGCTTTAATGCCGGCGCTAAAGCCTTCATGCGCTTATACAATGCTGAACTGTCTTCAGTTGCGCCCGATATAATTAACGGAGTTCGCGCCTCATCAATAAGTATCGAATCGACCTCATCAATAACCGCGAAAAAAGTGCCGCGTGAAACTCTGTCATCTAACGTAAACGCTGTGTTGTCACGAAGATAATCAAAGCCGAATTCATTATTGGTACCGTAAGTAATATCGGAGGCATAAGCGGCCTTTTTTTCATCTTGCATCTGGCCAGATTGAATAATGCCAAGGCTTAAACCTAAGAACTCATACAACGGGCGCATCCAATTAGCATCACGCTCGGCAAGGTAATCATTTACCGTGACAATATGCACGCCTTTACCCATTAAAGCATTAAGGTAGGCCGGCAAAGTTGCCACTAAGGTTTTACCTTCACCGGTACGCATCTCGGCAATTCGCCCTTCATGCAGGGTGATACCACCAATCAACTGCACATCAAAATGACGCATACCTAAACTTCGCAAACCGGCTTCTCTTACGGCCGCAAAAGCATCAGGAAGAATTTGATCTAAGCTCTGACCATCAGCGAGTTGCTGCTTAAACTCAATCGTTTTCGCTTTGAGCTCATCATCACTTAAAGCCTGATAAGTGGCTTCTAAGGCATTCACTTTGACAACCGTCTTAGCCATGCGCTTTAGCTCACGATCATTCCTTGTACCAAAGATTTTTTTGAATGTTTTTACGATCATATCGGCTGTCTATTTCTCTTGTTTAAACGACAAATTAAATTAAAAATTAAGCAAGTAACTGTGCCATTGGCAATATCAAAACAGCCAACAACGCTTCAGGCACGCGCAAAGCGCGCAAGCATACCACGTTGGTAGTTTTTTGGCTGCAAAAGCATTATCAGAAAGATTGACAAAAACGAAGTATAGACTGGGATAGTGAGGGCGAAATATGATTAATCAATAGCTGAAAAAGAAGGCCGGGCTGAAAAACCGACCTATAGACTAGCGCGATAAATATAACGCTCAGGATTCATCGGCTCACCGTTTTTAAGCACCTCAAAATGCACATGAGGACCGGTTGATCGACCACTGCTGCCCATAGTGGCAATAACCTGCCCCTTCTCAACAATATCGCCAACGCTGACTTGGTGTGTATCATTGTGAGCATAACGAGTCACATAGCCATTACCATGGTTAAGCTCGACGATATTGCCATAGCCCGACTTACGGCCAGAATGGGTCACTACACCGCTGGCAACCGCAATAACATCAACACCGGCCTTACCAGCAAAATCGACACCCTCATGCCATGATTGCTTTCCGCTAAAGGGGTCAGTTCGACGGCCAAATGATGATGACATCCAACCCTTAGAAACCGGCTTACCCGCAACAAAGGTCTGTAAACGTGTTTCTCGATCGGTTAACTGTTTATCTAACATCGCCAATTGCTGCTCGCGATTATCAAGATGCGTATTCAACTGGCCCAACATCAGCTGCAGTGATGAGTGTTTATCCAACACGCTCAATGCTACGGCATCAGTGTCAGCGACTAATTCAGGGCCACCCAAGGCAGGCCGTCGACTAAAATCGAATTCACCATTATCCAGTTGAGCGACTTGAGCCACTTGCTCACCGAGTGCATCGAGTCGCATCAGTCTAGCCTGAAGTTCGGCCACCCTAGCCGTCATAGCCGATAATTCATCGCCTACTCGCTGCTGCGTTTGCTCGACATCAGCCGCTTGACGCGCCAACTCTTGCTGCCATTGATCCATCAACTGTGTTTCAGAAGCCTGCCTAACCGTTGATTGATAAAGCCAAAAGCTCAAGATACCTAAAATAAACGGCAACAACAAAAAAACCATCAGCATAAACTGATGAGCCGGTTTTGATGTATCTAGCGTAAGAGATCGACTAACACGCTTAGGGAGTACTATGAGCTTCATTAAAACGTTCCAAACTAACTAATCAATAACATTCGAAGCAACAACTATCGAATAAAGGTAAAAAAGTGAGCGTTATCTTTTATTTAAGTCGACAGCCTAAAAACAGCAGCGCATTTTACGCACTTTGAGTCATTATTCATAATTTGATTGATGAAAATAAAACTGAAATGGTTATATTGACTGACTTAAAGGCATCTTCACTAAGCAATAGCCACAAAAATCAGCACCAATAAAAACCTGTAAGTCATTATTATTTATAGCTTTTATTCTAAAAAATAACTACAAGCCAGGGCGATAGATTAATTTTTGTACAGCCGCGACCAGTAAATGCCTCTAATATTAAATTAGACGGCCATTAGAGGTGATGAAAATGAAATAGGCGCTTTTTCTGAATCTTCGAAAGTCACAACTTCCCAAGCATCTGGCTGAGCAATAAGCTCACGAAGCAACATATTATTAAGCGCATGACCCGATTTATGGGCTTTAAATTCACCAATTAAGCTATTGCCGAGAAGGTACAAATCGCCAATCGCATCAAGCACTTTGTGACGAACAAACTCATCTTCGTAGCGCAAGCCATCTTCATTCACAATACGGAAATCATCAACCACAATGGCGTTATCAACACTGCCACCTTGAGCCAAACCCTGTGAACGTAAGTTTTCCATATCATGCATAAAACCGAAAGTACGTGCACGACTGACTTCTCGTACAAACGATGTTGAACAAAAATCAACTTCGGCAACAGCTGGACGGCCACGGAAAACAGGGTGATCAAAATCAATAGAAAAGCTAACTTTAAAGCCGTTGCGAGGTAAGAAACTGGCAAACTTGTCGCCATCATCCAATCTTACTTCACGTTTAATACGGATAAACTTCTTAGCAGCAGCTTGCTCTTCAATACCGGCAGATTGTAGTAAGAAGACAAATGGGCCTGCACTGCCGTCCATAATTGGCACTTCAGAAGCATTCATTTCAACGTAAGCGTTATCAATACCAAGACCAGCCATCGCTGAAAGTAGATGCTCAACAGTAGAAATACGGACATCACCCTGAACAAGAGTGGTAGATAAGGTAGTGTCACCAACATTTTTGGCTTGGGCGAGAATTTCGACAACCGGATCGAGGTCAACGCGACGGAAAACAATGCCTGTATCAATCGGCGCAGGGCGCAGCGTGAGATACACTTTTTTACCCGTGTGAAGGCCAACACCTGTGGCACGGATACTATTACGCAATGTTCTTTGTCTAATCATGGCTCACCTTTATTCTCGGTCTTTTTTTCAAGCTTTTCTAAGGAGGGCAATATACTCAGTTAAATCAAATTTTGAAGTTCAATTTAGCTGGATTATGACCAGTTGAAGGAAGCTTTAGTCCATATAACGAGTATTTGTTCACTATTTAATCAGTATCGCTGAAAGATCTTAATATTACTTAGCGCTACTTAACAAAAAACCAAACGTCCTACTCGTCGATTTGGGCCGCGGATCCTAGCAGAACACTTTTGCATTTACTAGCTGGCAAAAGGTAGTCACTACTAACGTCCGCACCCAATCCTTACGAGAATACTGAGCCTAGCATATGCGTTTAATTTGCCTGACGGCGTAAAAACGCTGGAATATCAAGCATTTCCATATTTTTACTCGCCGCTGGTGATGATGCCGTTTCCGCAGATGTTGTAGTAGTACCAGATTGACTTAAAACCGGCTCTTCTACAGATCGAGTTGACCGTGTTGGCTCAACAGCTGCTGACTTTTGACGCATAGTCGGTGGCATATCATAATTTTCGTAATTAGGTCTTCCCGCTGAATTTGGGCGACCTGTATTCACCAAACGAACAGGTGTTTCTGATGCTACATCACCCAAACCTGTTGCTACCACTGTCACTTTCAACTCATCCGTCATATCAGGATCAATAACAGTACCAACCACTACCGTCGCATTATCAGAGGCAAACTCTTCAATAGTCTCACCGACTTCGGCAAACTCACCCAAAGAAAGATCCATGCCAGCCGTAATATTCACCAAAATACCACGCGCACCTTGAAGATTAACATCTTCTAAAAGCGGGCTTCGAATAGCCGCTTCAGCAGCTTCACGTGCTCTTAACTCGCCACTAGAGATACCCGTTCCCATCATCGCCATACCCATTTCAGACATTACCGTTCGAACATCAGCGAAATCGACGTTGATCATACCTGGACGGATAATGAGATCAGCGATACCTTGAACAGCACCCAACAATACATCATTTGCCGATTTAAATGCGTCAAGCAAGCTAGTGTTCTTACCCATAACCGCTAGCAGCTTTTCATTTGGAATCGTAATTAATGAATCAACATGCTGTTGCAGCTCAAGAATACCCTCTTCGGCATGCATTTTTCTTTTCTTGCCTTCAAACTTAAACGGGCGAGTAACAACAGCAACCGTTAAGATACCCATCTCTTTTGCTACTTCCGCAATAATCGGCGCCCCACCTGTTCCAGTACCGCCACCCATTCCGGCAGTAATAAACACCATATCAGCACCACCGATAACTTCAGCAATACGTTCTCTATCTTCTAATGCCGCCTGACGACCCACATCAGGATTTGCACCAGCACCCAAACCTTTCGTAATGGTACCGCCAAGTTGTAATACAGTATTAGCAGCCATATCTGTTAACGCCTGAGCGTCAGTGTTAGCACAAATAAATTCTACGCCATCGATATTATTAGCAATCATATGCTTAACTGCATTACCGCCGCCGCCGCCAACACCAACAACTTTAATGACTGCATTTTGTGGAACATTGTCTACTAGTTCAAACATGATAATTTCCCCCTCAGGAAGTTAAAACTTTAAAAATTAAAAAATTGAATACCATAAATATAATGTTAAAAATTAAAAATAATTTTTAAGCCAAGATTTAACTCGGCCGACCAGTCCATCATTGGCACTTGCCGCAGCCGATTGCTGTGATTTAAATTGTTCTTTGAAACCGTAATGTAATAAGCCAACACCCGTAGCATGAATCGGATTATCAGTAACATCCTGCAACCCAAATGCCCCCATCGGCGAACCTAAGCGAACCGGCACATGAAAGATTTCTTCAGCCAGTTCAACAACACCATGCATTTTGGAAGTGCCGCCCGTTAAAACAATACCTGCCGCAATTAAGTCTTCAAAACCACTGCGACGTAATTCCGCTTGTACCAAAGTAAATAACTCGTCGTAACGAGGCTCAACAACTTCAGCTAATGCCTGACGTGATAAATCTCTTGGTGGTCGATCACCAACACTGGGCACTTTTATTGTTTCATCCAAACCCGCTAACTGTGTGAGTGCACAAGCGTATTTAATTTTTATATCTTCGGCATATTGTGTTGGCGTTCTAAGTGCCATAGCAATATCGTTAGTGACTTGATCACCGGCTATTGGAATATTTGCCGTGTGACGAATTGAGCCCTCAGTAAAGACAGCAATATCACTTGTGCCACCGCCAATATCGACAATACAAACACCCAACTCACGCTCATCATCGGTTAACACCGCATAGCTAGAAGCCAGCTGCTCAAGAATTACATCTTCAACGACTAAATCGCAGCGCTGAATACACTTCTCAATATTTTGTGCTGCGTTAACCGCACAAGTCACCAAGTGCACTTTAGCTTCTAGACGAACACCCGACATACCTAAAGGTTCTTTTACCCCTTCTTGCGTATCGATCACATATTCCTGTGGCAACACATGTAATATTTTTTGATCAGCTGGAATAGCTACCGCACGCGCGGCATCAATCACGCGCTCAACATCAGCAGGCATTACTTCGCGCTCTCTAATGGCGACAATGCCATGTGAATTCAAGCTGCGAATATGATTACCGGCAATACCGGCATAAACAGAATGAATTT
>JABIQF010000141.1 GCA_018668095.1 Cellvibrionales bacterium | reverse complement strand
CCAAGCCGTCAGCAAGCTTAAACATTGATATTAATGTCGCATTGCTCTAATTTTTAAGTACTCTGATTTTTAAGTACTCTGATTTTTAAGTGCTCTGATTTTTAGTATTTGCAACTCAACTAGCCTCGCGCCTGAACTTCGATTAAACGGAAGGCGCGATCGGCTGGCGGGCCACACTGGCCACTGCTTCTTAAGGTATAGTAATTTTCTAAAGTACCATCGCCGTCACTGTCATGCTGCGCTACTCCGCAACTCACATTAACATCACAACTACTCATACCTGCTATTAATAGTGACCAAGCTGAAATCAAAGGCGTTAATGATGACGGTGGGTTATTTAAACTACCTGTACAGCTGGCAGGGTTAATCTCTAACACTTGATGTAGGCTGCGTTCAATACCACTTTCTGCCGCCATTAAAGCGCGTATAGAAAGCACCTCACGCGCAATGCTTTGTTCACCTTGACTCAATATTTTTTGCATCGCAGCGCCTAACATTGCCACCACCACTAAAACAAATAACGCGGCAGGTATCGATAGGCCTCGCTGCTTTGAATAAGCACTCCCCACTATTGGGTTATTCATTGGCTCACCTCTCGACGATAAATGATTCTATCGTTACCCCGATAATGCCCAAAGCTTGCCGTATTCACTGGGTCGCTTTCCGCCGTTGTAATATCACCATCCCAATCGAAACGAAGAAAACTTTCAACAGTAAAGCGTACGTCTACACTGCCTTCATTATTATTACCTGGTGCTGATAGCGTAACGCTGCCGAAGCCTGCATTATAAGTACTAGCGGCAACACCACTTATTGTCGTTTCCCCGCTGCTCAATCGCTGCGTATAACTGCCAGTGACAAAAGAAAAATTAGTGGCTGAATAAGCGGTACAACTATCTTCACGATTTGGAATAAATAGTCCTGCTGGACCTATAGCCTGATTAAAATATTGTGCATTAAAGCGCATGCTTAATGGCCGTGTTTCAGGGCCAAAAGCATTATCTAAAAATACGCGGCCATAACGTTGCTGACTATCTCCCAACCACGCAGCATCATTCACGCTATCATTATCAATATCTAAATCAAGCGCTTCGATACTGACACCATCAGCATCCACCGGCAGTCCACCCATCGAAACTGCATATGGCCCATTCGCTGTGGCTTGACGATCAATAGTTAATTGCGTTTCTATTTCAACAACACCTAGCGGCACTGCCATAGCCGGACCCCATAAATAACTGGTGTTAGCGTTTATATCGCTAATCATAGGAAGTCGCGTCAATAGATTTAGAGGGACCGTTAAATCTACCGCAGCCAGACTTAAACTGCCTTGGCTATTGTCGAGCTTAATAAAGTTGGCCGTATAGTTTTCTGTTACATCACCGGCTAAGTTACTCGCTAATAATTCATAGTTAAGCGTAAAATTTTGCCCCAGATAAGTAAACCCACCTAACATGCAAGCTTCATTAACCATTGGGTCGCTTATCAATGGATGGCTTCTAACAATAAAATGATGAGGAATAAAGCGACCGACATTAGCTGCCTCTCCGATCAATGGCATACCACTCGCCAAATAATCATTGTCTGATAATCTGGCCGATAAATTAATAATACCAACCTCACTCCATGTCATTGTTTGCGATCGTGAACCGTTATTAAATCCAGAGAAGAGATTGCCGCCTATGATTCCAGCGGAACCACTGAGTGGTGCAGCAAGTGTATGGCTTATTAATATTGATTCAATCGATTGCTCCTGACCAAAACTCACTGTCGCGGCATTATCACTTAGGTTGGCATTGCCATCGACCTGACCATCATTATTGAGATCATCCGCAGCTTGCCATTGCACGGCTGATACCTTTGCAATGAAAGGTGATCCCGCTGAGGAAAAAACTGAAGCATTTGAATCGGGTAAGCCAGCGAGGTTCTGTGCAAAAGACTCGCCAAATAAACCTTGTGTTTGACGATCCTCTAATCCATTGACAATAAAATCAATATCAATACCGAATGGCCTTAGCGTAAGGTAATTACTACTGCCGGTAATGTCACTGGCGTTAGCAAAAACACGGCTATCATCTTCTACCTGAATCGAAAATTGACCAACATCATGGCTTTGTAATGCAAACGTCGCCGTGCCGCCAGCACTAAAATCTAAACGAATATTACTCGTTACCGGTTTAGCATCTGGTAGGCTAACGTTATTTATTTGTGGTGCCACGGCGGTTAAAAGTTGCTGGCGATTAAGCCAAATTTTTAATGGCTGTTGTTGAAGATTATACGTACTGGCTACCGCGCATACTGCCGGCGATTGACTATTATCACGTTGCACCATATCTACACGATACAGATGATCACGACCAGCAATAGCGACATCAGCATGAGTTACGCCATCCATCAATGAATCGATATCACTAATCACAAAAGCGTTATCACTAAAATGTATCACATCAGATGTATCCGCCAATAAAGCATTAATCGTATCGCTAGCCGTTATCGTTAGGGTTTCAGCATGCTGATTATTGAGTTGTAAACTCGCTATGCCATTATTATCGGTAACAAAGGTGAAAGTTGCTCTGCCTGAATCAGCAGCGCCAGAAACTAAATTACCGGCACCGCGTAATGACCAATCACCATGAAGCGAGGAAGTACTTAGCTGAACCGTACCCTCATAATCGCCAAACACTGAATTGCAAAGAGGATCATCGCAGGCACGAATAATAATATCTTTAGCTGCACAAGTGCTGGCATTACCACTAACCACTACCTCAATATGATCTGGGCCTTGGGGTCTAGGACACTGGGTAAATAAATTAGCACTCGGTATTATTCTTCGCGTAAAGTTCGGCCCACTCCACTCCAGCTGTACAACGGCACCGCCGCCTCTTTCATAAAACTCAACATTAATACTGTAACGATTACCCGCTTGTAAATTAATGGGGCTACTTGTATCTCGACGGGGGGCATGATCAGTGAAGTTATCAATAATCAAATTGCCATCGATATAAACGCGTATACCATCATCACTGACGGTAGAAAATGTATGTGCGCCCGATTCGCTAGCTTCTATCTCACCTTCCCAAGTCACCGAAAAATCATCTCTTGAGAAACCACTCATTGGCGAGCCGCCTCCCCAGTTAAAATTTAATTGTGGATCAAATCGTGATTCAACAATCCCTGTAAAATAATTTCTGGGTATACGGTTTTGATTATAATAATTACCCTGTAAACCATTGGTTTCAAGCTCACCCTGTTCACAAGGTAATGGCTCTGGCGGTTCGCAAATATAAGACAGTTGCGAAGCAGGTATTACTTGGCGACTAAAGCCTGGGCCGTCCCATTCTAATTGTGCGACAGCACCACCACCCAGCTCATAAAATTCCATTTGAATGTCATAAAATTCGCCAGCGCGTAAATTAATCGGCCGGCCGGTATCTCGATATGGTGCATGATCAGTAAAATTATCAATGATGATTTCGCCATTGATACTTAAACGAACGCCATCATCAGAAAGTGTAGAAAATCGATAAGCACCGGTTCGATTAATTTCAATGCGCCCTTCCCAAACCACCGAAAAATCATTCGTCCCGAAACCTACCACCGGACGCCCGCCACCCCAATTAAAATTGACCTGACGATCAAACCGTTCAAGCGTGTTACCCGTGAAATAAGCCCGAGGAATATTATTCTGGTCGTAGTAAGTACCTAACAACCCATCAAAGGTGAGACCATCACGGGTACACACTGCCGGCATCGCGAACAATGTATTGACATAAAGTAATACTATACAACAAAGGCCCTGCTTAATATTCATTAAGGTGAACCTCGCAAAGAGACACTATGGTTAAATCGAACCCACTCATTATTTGTGCCACGGGCTAAAAATCGAAAATCTAAATAGACAATACCGCTTCGCTGTAAGGTGCCTGCAAAATAAATAAAGGGCTCTACAGGGTCTTCATCAATTAATTGAATAAATTCTGCGAGCAGCTGTCCTGCCAAAGGTGGCGAAGCTTGAATATCGCTATAGCCGTAATTTTCATATCGAAAAAGCCGAGCGCTGGATCCGCTTGCTAATACACAAAAACTCACTGGCTGATCAATAAAGTAAATGCGCTGACCGGGAGATGCTTCAGCGAATTGCTGTGCCGGCAATGAAAAATCAAATGTCACGGCACTGCCATTCACCGTCGCTGAACTAAACTCAATAGGAAGAATGTGCTGGTTGTTACTGTATACATCGGCCGATGTTAAAGGATAAACCGCTGCTCGCGTTATATTACCCATCAAAGCAAAATTGATTACTGTAAAATTATCGGCTGGTGCATTTAATCCCAGTATAGGCAAACGACTATAAATAGACGCCGCCTGCACAGG
This sequence comes from Cellvibrionales bacterium, assembly GCA_018668095.1. GTDB lineage: Bacteria > Pseudomonadota > Gammaproteobacteria > Pseudomonadales > UBA7434 > UBA7434. Next base: position 4,675 of record JABIQF010000141.1, on the reverse strand, counting down.
AACAAATTCAATACATTGATTACGAGTGCGTATACTGCCGGGTAAAGCGTTGCGTAATTCGCGGCTGACTCGCTCGATAGCAAAGCGTCCTATTTGAGCTATTTCATTTCTTCGATTAACTTCATGATAGGCTTCGGCACTACCAGCAATAAATTTGACGAGCCCAATACTGATTAAACCCAACAGCACTATTACCGCCACTAATTCAACGAGCGTAAATCCTCGCTGCTCACATTGATTTTTTATATAAGGAGGCATCGGCATTAGTAATTGCTTCGATAAACGCTGATGACAACTGGCGATGCTTGACTAGGAGGTGTCACCGTCACGGTAATCAACTTGGCATTAAGCTCTGCGGCTTGGTTAATAACACCGTTATAATTTCCGTCATAGCCAACACAAACCCGAAAAGTATAACCTCGGGTGAATCCACTCGCCGACAAATTACTGCCAAAGACATCTTCAATATCATTATCGGCATTGCAAAAGTGATGGAAATCATCAACATCATCAAAGGTGCCACGATGACTCTCGCCAACATCGATACCCAAAGAGGCAACTGACGTGCAAGGAATAGTGGCAGCGCTACATATAGGCGAACCTCCCAAAGGTGTGGTTTCATCGTAGCGCCGTGACATAACGTCATCTAGCACGGATTGTGCGATTTCTGCCGCACGAATTTGGAATATGGGCTCAACGCTACGCGTGAGTAATGGGAAGATGATGATAGCAACTAACGATATGGCTAAAGTGCTTATAACCAAGCCAACAATAATTTCAACTAACGTAAAGCCTTGGTTAAAGAAATGTTTAGAGCGCGAAAAAGAATGGCTATGCGGTTTTTTTATAGTCATCATCCTATCGTCGCACAATCATCTATTTAGCCCTGACGCTGCATATAGCCCGTAGGATGAATAATAAATGCAATAGTATTTCCGCCATTAATGGCAACAGTGAATGTCGCAGTGGTTTGGCTCGAAGTAGTACAACTCGAACCGCCCATTAATAGATTACCTAAACCATCAAAATAGAGCGTACTAGTCGTAGCACTTAGACCGTTATAGTCACCCTCAAAATTAATTCGCGATGAGCTATTAATTAATAAGCCATTGCGCTGTAACTCGGCATTTCCTGATTGAATTCGTAGGCGATAACAGGCACCACTTTGATCGAACATCGCTCGTTGCTGGGCTTGCTGTGCAAGGCTCATTAATTCATCACGTAATGCATATTCAGCTAACCCTGAGCGCCCAGAAAATTTAGGTAGCACTGTTACAGATAACACAGCAATCACCATTATGGTGGCGACTAATTCGATGAGAGTAAAACCTATTTGTCGATTTACTATGACTAAAGCCTTTGATATTTCCGCTTGACTCATCATCTTATATTATTCAAAGATCGATGAATAACGGCTTAACAGCTTCCGAGATTAGGCTGAATCTCTGGTTGGGCACCCGCTGCTGCAGAGTTGGTATATTGAATATAACAACCATCATCAGTCACCCTGCCATCGCCATCAACATCGTATCCAATTCGACGACTAGAACCTCCAGCTGCCTGCCAAATAATGCCTGAACCGTTTGACTGCAGATCAATGAGGTCTTCGATATCGTTATTAGCCACGGCATTCGCCATAGGATAGCCATAACGTGTATCGATAAGTGTACCGTTATCATCAACTGTGTCTGTACGGGCAAGACTATCTTGAATTAAAGCCTTGGCGTAAACTTGTATACCAGCCCCTTGTAATGATCCTTGTATACTTTCCATTACAGCTTGTCGCGCATCACCTCGTAAATCCATAAACCGTGGAAGCGCTGTAACCGCTAATACACCTAGCAATACAATGACTGCGACTAATTCAATTAAAGTAAAACCTTGCTGATTTTTATTGATGCTCATTACTGTCATGGTGATATCCTCTTTAATATACAACTTAATTAATGCGGCCGTTATTTTCAACCAACTAATAAAATGCTCTATAGCTCTTCGGGCAAAGTAATCGTCACCCTACCTGTTAATAATTCATAATCGAAATAAAATTCAGCCCTTTCCGGACGCTCTTCTGCACGGACAATTAACTCGTAACGGCATCGATCGGAATTATTGCCATCAATAACACTCACGGCATACTGGGCTTTTTTACGCGCCACAGTATCCACTTTAGTCGTACTTCGCGGTGGGCTTTGTAAAATATATTCAAAAATCTCCTGACAATCCTTTGCTGATTGGTTCGTCACATTTAAATTAGGGTTTGCCGACTCCGTCACGCTATCAACCCAACCGAATGCGTTGACATTAAAAACAATGCCATCTATATCGACACGATTACTGGCTGTTGTTATGCCAGAACTCGAATTCCCATCCGTTATCCATTTCGCTTTACCAATAGCAACACCGGTAGAAAATCCTCCTGCCAAGCCTTGCAATGAGGCCGCTTGCGCATTATCAATTTGATCAAAAAAGCGCGGTGCAGCTATTGCGGCCAAAAAGCTAATTAATACAATGACTGCAACCAGCTCAATAAAGGTAAATCCTCTTTGCCTTTCTCGATGCCCTATATTTGTACTCATAATTCACCTACTTAATTAGCTTGCTGTAATAAATTCTATTGTTGTAATAAATTTTATTGGTATAAAACCGTCTACTTTTGGACCACACTAAACATTTCCCACATGGGTAAAAATATACCTACAGCTAAAATACCGACTAACACGGCCATCATCACAATAAGTATGGGTTCAAGGTTTGCACTCAAGTTTTTTATCTCGTAATCCACTTCGCGATTATAAAAATCAGCCACTTCATTGAGCATTTCATCTACTTGCCCTGTCTGCTCACCAACTGCCACCATCTGCATCACTAACGGTGTGAACATGTCGCTATTGCCAATAGCCTGCAATAAACTTTCGCCACGCTCTATCCCTCTTCGCATACCTAATATGCGCTCGCCTATCGCAGCATTACCCACTGCACTGCTGCATAATTCAACCGATTGAATTAATGGCACACCCGAAGCCATCATCATGGCAAAAGTACGACAAAACCGCGCTAATATTGCTCGCAACATAATGGAGCCAACAACGGGAATTTTTAATTTAAAGGCATCCCACTTTAAGCGCCCTTGTTCTTTACCCAACCAATGCTTAAAACTCATAATCGCAACAACAGCAATGACCAAAAGTGGCAACCAGTAATCAACAAAAAAGTTAGAGGTAGTAATTAATATTCGAGTCATCAATGGCAGTTCGGCGCCGAATTGTTTAAAGATATCGGCAAAAACAGGTATGACAAATATATTGAGCACTACAATAGCAATGCTCAAAGCAATGCCGACAAACATTGGATAACGAAATGCGCCACTAATACGTCTTGCTGTTTCTTGCTCTAACTCTAAATGATCAATCAATTCTTTAAAGGCTTCTTCTAGTCGACCGCTGTTTTCACCTACTAACACCATGCTTACATAAAGCCTTGGAAAAATATCAACATGGCGACTCATGGAGGCCGATAACGTTAAGCCGCTATTTAGATTTTTTTCAATCTCAAATAACACATGGACTAAAGCTGGATTTTTTAATGTCATGGCCAAACCACGAATGCATTTATTTAACGGTACCCCAGCCTTAGTTAAGCTATACAATTGACGGGTTAAAATAATTAACTCATCAGCTTTGATTTTCCGCCCTAATGAAAAACTAATACCCTCTTCATCCACTTCAGCTTTTTTGGCTTTAATCGATATAGGATGAACACCTCCCGATATCAGTTGACGAGCAGCCGCCTGTGTATTGGCCGCATCTAGCGCACCATTAACGGCATCGCCGTTTTGATTTCTTCCACTATACGAAAATACCGTCATAGGGCCTGCTTACTCATCACTTAAACCGTCTCAATTTCTGATACTCGACACACTTCCTCTAACGTCGTAACACCTTCTTGAGCATACTCAAGAGCCGCTCTACTCAATGGCACATAGTGTTCGCTCGCATCTGCGGCATTAGAAAAATCAGCAGCGCTATTGCGTCTTAATGCATCACACATGGCCTCATCGAATTCTAAGAATTCAAATACACCCACACGGCCTTTATAGCCTGTCATATTGCAACGTGAGCAGCCCTTACCTTTAAAAAATGACCCCTGCGCTGAATTGTCTTTAAGCCATTGATCAACTAATAATTGCTCTTGCGCAGTGGGTTGATAATCTTCCTTGCAGACATCACAAATACGTCGAACTAAACGCTGTGCGACAACAGTATGTATGGCGCTTGCTACAAGATAACCGTCAACACCCATATCAATTAAGCGCATCGCACTAGAAATAGCATCATTTGTATGTAACGTAGAGAGTACGAGATGGCCGGTTAATGCGGCTCGAATTGCTATTTCGGCAGTAACCGTGTCACGAATTTCTCCTACTAATAAAACATCGGGATCTTGCCGCAAGCAGGCTCTTAAGACTTTGGCAAAGTCGAGTCCAATTTTCTCCTGGACCTGACATTGATTAATTCGTGGTAGTTGATATTCAATAGGATCTTCGGCGGTAATAATTTTTCTTTCAGGCTGATTCAAATCTGAAAGCGCGCCGTATAAAGTGGTTGTTTTACCGCTGCCGGTCGGGCCTGTTACCAGTATTAATCCATGCGGTTGATGCAGAGCATGAATAAACCGT
>JABIQF010000081.1 GCA_018668095.1 Cellvibrionales bacterium | reverse complement strand
GTTCTTAAAATCCGCCTGCTAATTTCGGGAAAAGTATTCAAAATCATCAACAAAGCGCTCTCTGAGTAGCTAACAAAGCCCATCACCTCTATAATTCTGCGCGATGTTTCTCATGCCATCTGTGAATTGATTCTTTTAGATCTTTTATCAGTTCTTCTTGAACGCTTTAATCGTCCAATTTATTGCATTTTTGGTCTGTTTTGGTCTTTTGAGCGTTTAAATAGAGGTTTGGGACAAGATAATTTTTCAAGAGGCAAGTACGGTTTCATGAATGTGCTTACTCATCCAAAAGGCAGGTATATGATCAAAATTAAACGGGGCCTAGATTTGCCAATCGAGGGTGCTCCTCGACAGGTGATAGAGGCGGGTGCGACAGTGCGAACAGTCGCATTAATCGGCTTTGACTATATTGGCATGAAGCCAACAATGAACGTTCAGGAAGGCGATCGAGTCAAGCTAGGGCAAGTGCTATTTTCTGACAAGAAAACGGAAGGGGTTAAATATACCTCTCCGGGTGCCGGTGTAGTCAGTGCGATTAATCGTGGTGATAAACGTGCCTTGCAGTCAGTGGTTGTTGAGCTTGATGGCGAAGAAGAAGTGACTTTTCCAGCGCATGATGCTGGTTCTTTAGCTTCTCTCGATAACGCCAAAGTACGCGAACAGCTTATTGATTCTGGCAGCTGGCCAGCATTTCGTACCCGTCCATTTAGCAAGGTGCCAGCTGTTGATAGCACCGCTAATGCGATTTTCGTAACGGCAATGGATACCAATCCACTCGCTGCCGATCCTGCTCCTATTATTGCTGCTAGCGCCTCAGACTTTCAAAATGGTCTAACGGTTTTATCACGTCTTGGTGCTGCTACGGTTTATTGCTGTGCCGCTGCCGATTCTGGCGTTAGCGTTGGTGATTCTGGTGCTGAGTTAGCTGAGTTTTCTGGGCCGCATCCAGCAGGTTTAGCCGGCACGCATATTCATTCTCTGGCTCCAGCCTCTGCATCACGTGTTGCTTGGACGATTAACTATCAAGAAGTTATCGCTATTGGCAAATTATTCACTGAAGGTCGAATTTCAGTGGCACGCACAATCGCCTTAGGCGGTCCGTTAGTGAATGACCCTGTGCTATTACAGACGCGTATGGGTGCATGTACTGATGAGTTAATTGCGGGAAAAACGTCTGGTACTGATGCTCGAGCTATTTCAGGCTCATTGTTTAACGGTCGTAAAGCGCGCGGCGCCTTTGCTTACCTTGGCCGCTATCATCAGCAAATTTCAGTTCTTGAAGAAGGTCGTGATCGCGAATTCTTATCGTATTTACGCGCGGGTGTTAATAAGCATTCAGTCACGCGTACGTTTATATCGTCACTGTTTAAGGGCAAATTGTTCCCGTTTACTACCACCACAAATGGTAGTGATAGAGCAATGGTGCCAATAGGCAACTACGAACGCATTATGCCGCTCGATATTTTGCCAACGCAATTATTGCGTTCATTAATTGTTAGCGACACATCAACAGCTCAAGAACTTGGCTGCTTAGAACTCGACGAAGAAGATTTAGCGTTGTGTACCTATGTTTGTCCGGGTAAATATGAATATGGGCCTATCCTTCGCGATAATCTCACGCAAATAGAGAAGGAGGGTTAGACGAATGTGGTTACGTAAATTACTCGACAATGTCGAGCCGCATTTTACCCCTGGCGGTAAATATGAAGGTTGGTATGCACTTTATGAAGCGGTAGATACTATTTTCTATCGACCTTCATCGGTGACTAAAGGTGCTTCGCATGTCCGTGATGGCATCGATTTAAAGCGTATTATGATTACCGTTTGGATGGCGACTTTTCCTGCTATGTTTTACGGCATGTATAACGTTGGTCATCAGGCGAATGAAATTCTTGCTGCCGGTGAAATTCTAGCAGGTGACGGCTGGCGTATCGGCATGATCAGTATGTTTGCTGGCTTTGACCCAAGTAGCATTTGGGATTGCTTTGTTCATGGTGCTTTTTACTTTTTACCGATATACATGACAACCTTTGTTGTCGGTGGCTTCTGGGAAGTGTTATTTGCTTCTAAACGCGGTCACGAAATCAACGAAGGCTTCTTCGTTACTTCTGTACTCTTTGCTTTAACTTGCCCGCCGGACATTCCACTTTGGATGGTCGCTCTGGGTATAAGCTTTGGTATTGTTGTTGGTAAAGAAGTATTCGGTGGTACAGGTAAAAACTTCCTTAACCCGGCATTAACCGGTCGTGCTTTCCTTTATTTTGCTTACCCAGCTTTTATGTCGGGTGATGCAGTTTGGACAGCAGTCGACGGTTATTCTGGTGCCACTTCATTATCAATTGCTTATTCTGATGGTGTTCAAGCCTTAGAAGGTCAAATTGGCTGGATGAATGCATTCGTTGGTAACGTCCACGGTTCTGTTGGCGAAACCTCGGTTATCGCGATCGGTATCGGCATGGTGATATTGTTAGCTACAGGCATTGCCTCATGGCGCATTATGCTGGGCACGCTTATTGGCATGATCTCTTTATCAAGTCTGTTTAATTGGATTGGTAGTGATAGCAACTTAATGTTTGCTCTGCCTTGGTATTGGCACTTAGTGGTTGGCGGCTTTATGTTTGGCCTTGTCTTTATGACAACTGACCCAGTTTCAGCATCAATGACAGATACCGGACGTCTTTGGTATGGCGTACTGATTGGGGTGATGACGGTATTGATTCGTGTTGTTAACCCAGCATTCCCCGAAGGCATTATGTTAGCGATTTTATTCTCTAATCTTTTTGCACCATTAATCGACCATATCGTTGTACGTGCAAATGTAAATAGGAGGTTGGCTCGTGGCTAGTCAAGATAGTATTCAAAAAACCCTAACGGTTGCTTTATTACTGTGCTTTGTCTGTTCAGTAATTGTATCGGCGGCAGCAGTTATATTGCGTCCAATGCAAGAGCTAAATAAAGACCTCGATAAAAAGAAGAACATTCTTTTAGCGGCTGGTCTTTATCAAGAAAGCGTTTCTGTTGAAGAGCAGTTTTCAGCGATTCAAACGCGTATTGTTGATTTATCGACAGGCCTGTTTGTTGATGTCGAAGATGCTAACGCTTTTGATCAGCGTAAAGCAGCGAAAGATCCTGCGACCTCTCAAGCATTAGACGGCAGCACTGATATTGCGAAAATCTCTCGTAGAGAGAACCAAGCGGTGGTCTATATCGTAGAATCAGATAGTGCTTTTGATAAAATTATTTTACCAGTCCATGGTTATGGTCTCTGGTCTACCTTATATGGCTTTGTAGCCCTAGAAAGTGATCTAAACACGATTGCAGGTCTAGGCTTCTATGATCACGGTGAAACGCCGGGCTTAGGTGGCGAGATAGATAACCCACGCTGGAAGGCTTTTTGGCCTGGTAAGCAGGTTTATAAAGATGGTGCAGTTGCCATTGAAGTAATTAAAGGCTCAGTGATGTCTGGCTCAGCGAACGCTAGTTATCAAGTAGATGGTTTATCGGGTGCGACTTTAACCAGTCGTGGTGTATCCAATTTGTTGTCCTTTTGGATGGGTGAGAATGGTTTCCAAACATTCTTGAGTAACCTTAAATCCGGTAGTGCTTAAGCTCAATTAAGCAGCCTATTTATTTGCTAAAGAGAGTAGCAGAGAGAATTTTATGAGTGATACAAAAAAGATTTTAATTACGCCCATTTTCGACGACAACCCGATTGCATTGCAGATTCTGGGTATTTGTTCGGCATTGGCGGTTACCACCGGTTTAGAGACAACACTGGTTATGTGTTTAGCTCTAACCGCGGTAACAGCATTTTCTAATGTGTTTGTTTCCTTGGTTCGCAACCATGTACCAAGCAGCATCCGTATTATTGTGCAAATGATCATCATTGCCTCATTAGTTATTGTGGTCGATCAAATACTCAAAGCCGTTGCCTATGATGTCAGTAAGCAATTGTCAGTGTTTGTTGGATTGATTATTACTAACTGTATTGTTATGGGTCGTGCTGAAGCTTTTGCGATGAAAAATCCACCATGGCCTAGCTTTTTAGATGGCGTAGGTAATGGCTTAGGTTATAGCGTAGTGCTTTTATTCGTTGCCTTTTTCAGAGAGATATTAGGTGCGGGTAAATTGTTTGGTGTTGAGCTTCTGGCTCTATCGACAGAAGGCGGCTGGTACATTCCTAATGGAATGATGTTATTACCACCGAGTGCATTTTTTATTATCGGCTTCTTTATTTGGATTTTACGCGCCAATAAGAAAGAACAGATTGAAGCTGAAGAATTTAAAATTTGCAAAAACT
>JABIQF010000180.1 GCA_018668095.1 Cellvibrionales bacterium | reverse complement strand
TAATATTAACTCACTTTACCCTATCCTATGACTTTTTTCGTTCGGTTAGATCAACTCAAACGTCTTTTTCAGCAAAATTCAACCGGTTACGGATAACCAGCCTTTACAACGTTAAATCGCAACGTTAAATCGACAAGGTTTTACGGTATTCCGAAGGAGTCATCCCCTCAGCCTTCCGAAAGAAGGTATAAAAGACGGATTTACTGTTAAAACCCACCTCAGTAAAGATTTCCGTGATGGTTACCCCCTTGTAAGCCGCTGATTTTAATAATAATTTAGCCTCTTCGATGCGATAATTATTAATAAACTCATAAAAATTCATTTTGAAATGCCGATTCAATGTCGCTGATAGCTCTCGGGGCGGTACATCGAGTAATTCCGACAGCGACTCAAAGGTGATGTTAGCCTTTAAATACGGCTTACTCTCGCTCATATAAGCCTCAATGCGGTCAATATACTCCTGATTCACCGACGCCATCTTTACGGTTAAATCGGCCGGCTTTTGTTGTATACGCTTAAGTGCCGAGACATTTAAAGCACTAAAAAACAACAGCAAATTGATCGTCATAAACTTAGCGTAATAACTAGACAAGCCCAGATAAATTAATAAATCGATTTCAACAACATAAAACAAACCCATAATTTTTATGGCCGCCAGCAGCAGCTCCACAAACATAATAAGCAAAAAGCTGGTTACCATTAATTTGAGCCATGACAAATCAATTGCAGCGATATCGGCATAAACTTCTTTAAGCCTGTCGCGATACTTGCCGATTAAATACAAACCGCAAAGTGCATAGCCAAACCTTAAAGTTTTAGCCATAGCATCCAGAGGAAGATATTGCTGTATAAGATCGTAGCGGAAATATTGCGCCACCTCTCGCTTAAAAATATCATCCTGAAGATAAAAAGCATTCAGCATATAGATAAAATACATTGCAATAGGCACTAAATGCCATAAATCAGTCTTACAAAAACGAAAATCACTATAAATAAGCGATCGAATATAGAAGTACAATAGCGCGCCATCAATATAAAAAGCGCCTGCTCCTACAAAAAAAAAGTTAGGTGAAAAATCCAGTGTTACAAAGCGAAATTGCGTGCCATACAAAATCTCCTCATGCAGCGCTATAAATGCTTGAGAGACAAGAAAACCAGCCAAAAGATAAGCGCTAATGGGTTTAAATCGCTTACTTGCCACGACCACAAGTGAAAAGAAGAAGCATAAAAATGCCGTCATCCCTATCACCATATCATGAGCATTAAATATAACTTGATTCATAGCCTAAAAATAAAATCCGCAATATTAAAAATTGTATGACAGCAGAGTCGCATTAAGCCAAGGAGAAAGTGGCCTACTAAAACATATTAACAATAACGTTATCCTTGATGAATTAGTCTAGTGGCTGATAAGTTTTCTTTCTATTGAATAGCTGAAAAAACGCCAAAAAAACGCTAAAGCGCCTTTTCCTTACGATAAGCAGACGCTCAAACAATAAACTTGGGAAAGAAGAATAGGATTATATTTAAACGCCATCACAAAGAATGCGAACAACACTTTAGCTGACCAAGCAGATAGGGTAGTCAGATTCTTATAAGTCATTGTTTTGATAGGGATAAAGGAGTGGCAGGTAAAGCGGTATAGGCCATAAAAAAGCTTAATTGCAATGTCGATCTTTTGTCCTCGCGTTTAGACGTTTAGCGACGACCTCTTCTCGCGCCACCTTCTTTAGCGGCGCCTCTTGAATGAGTAGTGGCGCCTCTTGAGTTAGCACCTTTTGTATTGCCGCTTTTAGCGCCGCCACTTTTACCACTACTACTTTTTCCGCCGGCTTTTGCTTTCCCTCGACCTTTACCTTGCGCCGCTTTATGCTTGGCTCCTACAACAGGCTTTTGCTTGTAGCGCGCATCAGGATTTTTCGTTCTTTTTTTCGTGCCCGCCTCAGCTTCAGAAGATGAATCTTTAGTTAAGGCCAATAACTCGGTTAATTCTTTTTCGGATAAATCACGCCAGTCACCCACTGCCAGTTTTTTTAAACCGACATTCATAATACGTACGCGCTCTAAATTCACCACCTCAAAATTAAAGTACTCACACATACGGCGTACTTGTCGATTCAAACCTTGTATCAGGGTAATGGTAAATACATATTGTGATTCTTTACGCACCTCACAGCGTTTTGTCTTAACGCCTAAAATAGGCACGCCATTACTTAAGCCGTTAATCAAATCATCGGTAACCGTTTTGTTCACCGTGACACGGTATTCTTTTTCGTGGCTATTACCTGCGCGTAAAATTTTATTGACCAAATCGCCATTATTGGTTAAAAAAATCAACCCCTGCGAATCTTTATCCAAACGCCCAATAGGAAAAATACGCGTACTGTGATTCACAAAATCAACAATATTATTACTCTCGCGGCTTTCGGTTGTACTCACAATACCCACAGGTTTATTCAACGCAATAAAAATTAAATCCTCTTCTTCTTGCGCTTCAATTAACTGACCATTAACTTTAACTGTGTCACCCGCAGACACCTGCGCGCCTATTGCCGCGCGCTTACCATTAATAAAAACATTACCCTGCTCAATAAACCGATCGGCCTCGCGCCTAGAGCAAATGCCACTTTCGCTAATGTATTTATTTAAACGGGTAGAAGAATTGTTACGCATAAGTCTATTAATAAGTCAGTAAATGGTAAGCGTCCGTTAGCCAACATTCATACTGGCCAACCATAAAGCAGACAAATATTGGCTGCGGCGCATAAAGTAACACAAGAAGCGCCTTGCCAACAGAAAGGACAACACCAAAAAAGTTAGAACCCGCCTCATAAAGCCTTTATTTAAAGCTTGATTTTTTCACTGTTTAGGCGCTCAATAGATTTTATGACTCCAATCACTATCAAGCGTTATCGCCGCCTTTTACTTAAAGCGCTCTTACTGGTATTCGTAATGCATACCAGTATTGGCTATGCCGCCTGCTGTATGACTTTAGATGTCACTGAATCGCAAAGCAGTATGCCTTGCCATAATAACAACCAAGATAGCAATCAAGATACGCATATCGAACACGACGAATGTTGCTCTAGCTGCTTTGCTATCGCAATACCAACAAGCCTGACAAAAACGTTAAACAGCACTACCGAGAACATGACAGCTG